>NZ_JAEN01000032.1:0-24018 GCF_000518925.1 Paracoccus sp. J39
ATCGCAGCCGTCAGCGTCGTCTTGCCGTGGTCAACGTGACCGATCGTCCCGATGTTGACGTGCGGTTTCGTCCGTTCAAACTTTGCCTTTGCCATGGGCATGGCTCCTTATGTTGACGGTGCGTGCAGGCACGCACCCTACGGGGTTGGTAGGGTGCGCGGTTGCCCACGCACCGCCGGGATTACGCGTATTTCTTCTGGATCTCGTCCGAGATGTTCTGCGGCACGGCCTCGTAATGGTCGAACTGCATCGTGAACACCGCGCGGCCCGAGGACATCGAGCGCAGGTTGTTGATGTAGCCGAACATGTTGGCCAGCGGCACGAAGGCGTCGATGACGTTCGCATTGCCGCGCGAGTCCTGGCCGCGGACCATGCCGCGACGGCTGGTCAGGTCGCCGATGATCGAACCGGTATATTCCTCCGGCGTGACCACCTCGACGCGCATGATCGGTTCGAGCAGCTTGGCCCCCGCCTTCTTCAGGCCTTCGCGCATGGCGGCACGCGCCGCGATCTCGAAGGCCAGGACCGAGGAGTCGACGTCATGGAAGGCACCGTCGATCAGCGCCACCTTGAAGTCGATCACCGGGAAGCCGGCCAGCGGGCCCGAATCCATGACGGACTTGATGCCCTTCTCGACGCCCGGAATGTATTCCTTGGGCACCGCACCGCCGACGATCTTCGATTCGAACGAGTAGCCCTCGCCCGGCTCGGTCGGGGTGATGACCAGCTTGACGCGCGCGAACTGGCCGGTCCCGCCGGTCTGTTTCTTGTGCGTGTAGTCGATCTCGGCCTCGGTCGAGATGGTCTCGCGATAGGCCACCTGCGGGGCGCCGATATTCGCCTCGACCTTGAACTCGCGCTTCATGCGGTCGACCAGGATGTCGAGGTGAAGTTCGCCCATGCCCTTCATGATGGTCTGGCCCGATTCCAGGTCGGTCTCGACGCGGAAGGACGGGTCCTCGGCGGCCAGGCGCTGCAGGGCCAGGCCCATCTTTTCCTGGTCGGCCTTGGACTTCGGCTCAACGGCGATCTCGATCACCGGCTCGGGGAAGGTCATGGTTTCCAGGACCACCGGCTTTGCGGGATCGCAGAGCGTGTCGCCCGTCGTGGTTTCCTTTAGCCCGGCCAGCGCGATGATGTCGCCGGCGAAAGCCTCGTCGATCTCTTCGCGGTTGATGGCGTGCATGACCATCATCCGGCCGACGCGCTCGCGCTTGCCCTTGGTCGAGTTCAGCATCTGGTCGCCCTTCTTGAGCTGGCCAGAATAGATCCGCGTGAAGGTCAGCGAGCCGACGAAGGGGTCGTTCATGATCTTAAACGCCAGCGCCGAGAACGGATCCGCGTCCGAGGCATGGCGGGCAATGTTGCGCTCTTCCGTCTCGTCGCCCGGGGCGAAGCCCATATAGGCGGGCACGTCGGTCGGCGCCGGCAGGAAGTCCACCACGGCGTTCAGCAGCGGCTGCACGCCCTTGTTCTTGAAGGCGGAACCGGCCATGACCGGGAAGAAGGACAGCGACAGCGTGCCCTTGCGGATCAGCTTGCGCAGCGTCGCCTCGTCGGGCTCGTTGCCTTCCAGATAGGCTTCCATCGCCTCGTCGTCCTGTTCGACGGCGAGTTCGATCATCTTGCCGCGCCATTCCTCGGCGACGTCCTGAAGCTCGTCACGGATGGGCTGGCGGATCCACGAGGCGCCCAGGTCCTCGCCCTTCCAGACCCATTCTTCCATCTTGATCAGGTCGACGATGCCTTCCAGCTTGTCCTCGGCGCCGATCGGCAGAGCGATCGGGCAGGGGGTGCCGCCGGTGCGGTCCTTGATCATGGCGACGCATTTGAAGAAGTCGGCGCCGATCTTGTCCATCTTGTTGACGAAGACGATCCGCGGAACCTTGTAGCGGTCGGCCTGGCGCCAGACGGTCTCGGTCTGCGGCTCGACGCCGGCATTGCCGTCCAGCAGGCAGATCGCGCCGTCCAGAACCGCCAGCGAACGCTCGACCTCGATGGTGAAGTCGACGTGGCCGGGGGTGTCGATGATGTTGAAGCGGCAACGCTCGCTATCATCGGGGGTGAAGTCGGCATCCTCGTGGCGCTGCCAGAAGGTGGTGGTCGCCGCCGAGGTGATGGTGATGCCGCGCTCGGCTTCCTGCTCCATCCAGTCCATGGTGGACGCACCTTCGTGCGTCTCGCCCATCTTGTGGTTCTTGCCGGTGTAGAACAGGATACGCTCGGTCGTCGTGGTCTTGCCCGCGTCGATATGGGCCATGATCCCGAAGTTCCGGTAGCGCTCCAGCGGATATTCGCGTGCCATAAAGGGCCTTCCTTCCGGTTACCAGCGGTAGTGGCTGAACGCCTTGTTGGCGTCGGCCATCTTGTGCGTGTCCTCACGCTTCTTGACGGCGGTGCCGCGGCCGTTCACCGCGTCGGCCAGCTCGCCCGCGAGGCGCTCTTCCATGGTGTGCTCGTTGCGCTTTTTCGACGCGTCGATCAGCCAGCGGATCGCCAGGGCCTCGCGGCGCGACGGACGGACCTCGACCGGAACCTGGTAGGTGGCGCCGCCGACGCGGCGCGAGCGCACTTCGACCGAGGGCTTCACGTTGTCGAGGGCTTCGTGGAAGACTTCGATCGGCTCGCGCTTCAGCTTGCCCTGCACGCGGTCGAGGGCGTTGTAGACGATGCGTTCGGCAACCGATTTCTTGCCGTCGATCATCAGGTTGTTCATGAATTTGGTCAGCACGCGATCGCCATATTTGGCGTCGGGCAGGACTTCGCGCTTCTCAGCGGCGTGACGACGGGACATGTGCCTATCTCCTTACTTCGGACGCTTCGCGCCGTATTTCGAACGACGCTGACGACGATCCTTGACGCCCTGGGTATCCAGAACACCGCGCAGGATGTGATAGCGGACACCCGGAAGGTCTTTCACCCGGCCGCCGCGGATCAGCACGACGCTGTGTTCCTGCAGGTTGTGCTTTTCGCCCGGGATGTAGGAGATCACCTCGAAGCCATTGGTCAGGCGGACCTTGGCCACCTTACGCATGGCCGAGTTCGGCTTCTTCGGCGTCGTGGTATAGACGCGCGTGCATACGCCCCGCTTCTGCGGGCAGGATTGCAGGTGCTGCGACTTCGAGCGCTGCACCTTGGGCTGCCGCGGTTTGCGGATCAGCTGTTGGATCGTCGGCATTCGGTTCCCCGTCTTGCTTTCGTCAATACTCGCAGCCACCGGCTGCGCCACTTCTCGACGGCGAATCACGCCCATCGTGAAACGCCAGAACCCATCCTGTCCCCAAGCCGGGAAGGACGGGTTGAATTACCAGAGGATCGGGGCATTCCGGCCCGGATCATGACCACAGAGGTTCTGGGCCCCGATCAGATTCCTGACGGGTGTGCGGCGTATATGGGGTTTCCACAGGCGAGTCAACAGCCGCCCCCCTGCCCTGCCCGGGCCGAGAGCAGTCCCCGCGCCCCGGCTTCGAGACCCGGCAGGTCGATGCGGAAACGCCGGGCGAGCAGCGCCGCCATGTCCTCTTCGGGGCCCGCGCCCTGCCCCGCGACTGCATAGCCCGCGCCCACCGCGCCCGAGTCGTTGTCCTCGTGCAGCATGCGCACATACATCGGCTTTCCCGCCAGGGTCACGCCCGGCATGGACAGGTTCACCTTGAAATGCGGGAAATGCAGCGCGCAGCGCCCCGCATCCGGCCGCAGGTAGATGGTCAGCGCCGCGCTGGCATTGTGGACGATCCGCATCTCGGACCGGATGCCGCCCGGCCCGGCCCGCATCACCACGCCGCGCGCGTAATCGCAGGACAGCCGCCCGTGTTGGCGCCAGAGCGGCTGCATGCGCACGAAATCGCGGCGCGCGTCGCGGATATAGTCAAGGGCCACCGCATCGTCGTCGTCATGGCGGAAATGGCCGACCACATCGGCCGAATGGTCGATATGTGGGGCGACGGCGGCCATGCAGGCCTCGACATGCTTCTCCATCGGCGGGACCAGCGCCAGCCGCAGTTGCGGCATGATCCCCGCCAGCTCGTGCAGCCGGGCCAGCCAGGGCTCGGGCAGGTCCGGCCCGGTCATCAGCACCAGCGTGAAATCCGGATCGGTCTGCGCCAGCCAGGCCGGCAGGGCGACATGCTCGAACCAGAACCAGCGCCGGGCCAGCCGCTCGGGGTCGTAGAGAAAGGCCCGCCGCTCCTCCAGCGTCTCGTGGGTCACCTGAAACCCCCGGCCGCCCAGATAGGAAAAGCGGCACAAGCCCAGCATCTGCACCCGCATCAGCTTCGCCTCTGCAATTGCCCTTCGCGCAGGATGGTATAGATCCCCGCGCCCACCACCAGCGCCGAACCCGCCCAGGTCCACAGGTCCGGCCAGTCGCCGAACACCGCCAGCCCCAGCAGGATGGCCCAGAGCAGCGAACTGTAGCGGAACGGCGCGACGAAGGAAATCTCGCCCACCCGCATGGTGGCGACGGCGGTGATATAGCCCACGGTCAGGAACAGCGCGGCAGCGGTCAGCAGCGCGAATTCGGCCAGGGTCGGCAGCCGCCAGTTTTCCGCCCAGCCCAGAACGAAGCCCGACAGCATCACCGTCAGCGCCGCGTAAAAGGCGATGCTGGACGAGGCGAGCCGGGCCGAGAATGTCCGGGTGACCATGTCCCGCACCACGATCAGCAGCATCGCCGCCAGCGCCACGGCCGACCAGCGGTCGAAGGCTCCGGTGCCCGGCCGCAGGATCAGCAGCACGCCGACGAAGCCGATGCCGATGGCCAGCAGCCGGCGCCAGCCCAGCCTTTCGCGAAAGAACAGCGCCGCGGCCAGCGTCACCGCCAGCGGCAGCGCCTGCATGATCGCCGAGATGTCGGCCAGCGCCATCCGCCGCAGCGCCAGCAGGTAAAGCACGGTCGAGACGATATCCGCCGCCGTGCGCAGCACCAGCGGCCAAAGATCGCCGCGCGGCACCCGCAGCCGGACCCCGCCCTGCCCCTGCGCGACCAGCACCATCAGCAGCAGCACCATGCCGCCGCGGATGGCGATGGATTCGTAAAGCGGCAGGCTCTGGGTTACCGCCTTCATCAGCGTGTCGTTGCAGATGAAGGCCGCCATGCTGAGCATCATCAGCGCCGAGCCGCGCAGGTTGTCGGCCCGCCCTTGCCGGGGGTCCGGGACATGCGGGCGAAGGGCGGTTGCCGGCGCGCTGGCAGAGGGCAGGTCGGGGGTCAGCATGGTTCTGGCTGTGCGGCTTGGGAGATGAGAAACAGGCTACCAGAGCGCCAGCAGCGACCAGCCGAGGCTCAGCTTCAACTGGTCCACCAACTCGACAATGGGAATGAAGCTCAGAAAGACGAACGCATCGAACAGGTTGCGGCGCAGCGTCGCCGTGTCGAACCGCGCGGTCCGCCCGGTGCGGAACAGCCGCGGATCGGGCAGGAAGAACGGCGTGCGCACCGCATAGGCATCGTATTCCGCGCCGAAGTGCTGCGACAGGAACGCCGCTTCGCGCCGCGCGGTGATCCACAGGATCAGCCCCACCGTGCCGCCGACCAGCAGGGCAAGGCTGACCGCGCCGAACATCAGCCCGATCCCCGTCGCCGCCACGGTCGAGAAGAAATACAGCGGGTTGCGCGTCATCGAATAGGGCCCGTCCTGCATCACCCGCCGGTTCTTGGCGCCGCCGACATAGAGGATCGACCAGAACCGGCCGAGCACGCCCGCCAGCAGCAGCAGAATGCCCAGGGTTTCGATGGCCTCGTGCCCGAACCCCTCGAGGCCGAGGAGCGGGGTGATCACCAGGATGGCCGGCAGCAAGGCCAGACCCGACAGCCGCAGGATGTTGATGCGGATCTTCTGATTGACTGCCGCGCGCATCAAACCACCCTCGCAAAACGCCCCGACCGCCCTTTGGCCCCTCATCGTTATCCCCTGCCAGGGCTTTGCGCAATCGCGACCTGCGGATGAGAGGGTTGCGGCGATCCGCCGGACGGCGCCCCATCGGACGGCGCGCTGCGCAATCGGGACTTGGGGATGAGAGGGTTGCGGCAGCCCACCCATGCAGAAAAGGCCCGGCATCGCTGCCGGGCCTTTCCAATTCGTTTCAACGGGCGATCACTCGTCGCCGCCGACCTCGGCCGGGCTGTCCTCCGGCGCGATCAGCGCGGCGGCGGCCTCCGCCTCGGCGCGGCGGGCTTCGATCACCTCGTTGTCGCGCTCGGTCGCGATGCGCTTCACGCGGGCGGTGGCGCCGCCGGTGCCGGCCGGGATCAGCCGGCCGACGATGACGTTCTCCTTAAGCCCGACCAGCTTGTCGCGCTTGCCCTGGACGGCGGCCTCGGTCAGCACGCGGGTCGTCTCCTGGAACGAGGCGGCCGAGATGAAGCTGCGGGTCTGCAGCGACGCCTTGGTGATGCCCAGCAGCACCGGCTCGCCCGTGGCCGGACGGCCGCCCTTGGCTTCGATCTTGGCGTTCTCTTCCTCGAACTCGTCGCGGTCGACATGCTCGCCCTTCAGCAGCGTGGTGTCGCCGCTGTCGGTGATCTCGATCTTCTGCAGCATCTGGCGGACGATCACCTCGATGTGCTTGTCGTTGATCTTCACGCCCTGCAGCCGGTAGACGTCCTGCACCTCGTCGATGAGATAGTCGGCCAGAGCCTCGATCCCCATGATGCGCAGGATGTCATGCGGCGCCGGGTTGCCGTCCATGATGTAGTCGCCCTTCTGCACGAAGTCGCCTTCCTGCACCGGGATGTGCTTGCCTTTCGGCACCATGTATTCGACCGGCTCCAGGGTGTCGTCGGCGGGCTCGATGGCGATGCGGCGCTTGTTCTTGTAGTCCTTGCCGAAGCGCACATAGCCGTCGATCTCGGCGATGATGGCGTGGTCCTTGGGACGGCGCGCCTCGAACAGCTCCGCCACGCGGGGCAGACCCCCGGTGATGTCCTTGGTCTTGGCGCCTTCGCGCGGGATCCGCGCCACCACGTCGCCGGCCTTGATCTCCTGCCCGTCCTCGACCGACAGGATGGCGTCGACCGACATCGGATAGGTGACCGGGTTGCCCTGCTCGTTGCGGACCGGCTCGCCATCGGCATCGACGATGATGATCTCGGGCTTCAGCTCGTTGCCTTTCGGGGCCGAGCGCCAGTCCGTCACGATCTTCTGCGTCATGCCGGTCGCGTCGTCGGTCTCGTCGCGGACCGAGATCCCCGACAGCAGGTCGACATATTTCGCGACACCGGCCTTCTCGGCGATGATCGGCAGGGTATAGGGGTCCCATTCGAACATCTTCTGGCCGCGCGCCACGGCATCGCCTTCGCGCACGAACAGCTTGCTGCCGTAGAACAGCTTGTGGCTGGCCAGCGTGTCGCCCGTCGCCGACTTGATGTGCAGCTGCATGTTGCGACTCATCACGATCAGCTCGCCATTGGCGTTTTCCAGCGTGCTTTCGTTGTCGAAAGCCACCGTGCCCTCCTGCGCCGCGGCGATGAAGGACTGCTGGCCGCCCTGGGCGATGCCGCCGATGTGGAAGGTCCGCATCGTCAGCTGGGTGCCCGGCTCGCCGATGGACTGGGCGGCGATGATGCCGACCGCCTCGCCGATATTGACCAGCGTGCCGCGGGCCAGGTCGCGGCCATAGCACAGCGCGCAGACCCCATCGTCCGACTCGCAGGTCAGGGCCGAGCGGATGCGCACGTTCTGCACGCCCGCGCCCTCGATCTCGTCGGCCTTGCGCTCGTCGATCAGCTCGTTCTTGCGGACGATGACCACGTCCTCGCCCGGCACCAGCACGTCCTCGGCCGCGACACGGCCCAGCACGCGCTCGGAAAGCGGGCTGACCACCTCGCCGTCGTTGACCGCGGCCGAGGCGGTGATCGCCCGGTCGGTGCCGCAGTCATGCTCGCGGATGATGCAGTCCTGCGCCACGTCCACAAGGCGGCGGGTCAGGTAGCCCGAGTTCGCCGTCTTGAGCGCGGTGTCCGACAGACCCTTCCGCGCGCCGTGGGTCGAGTTGAAGTATTCAAGAACGGTCAGGCCTTCCTTGAAGTTCGAGATGATCGGCGTCTCGATGATCTCGCCGTTCGGCTTGGCCATCAGGCCGCGCATGCCGCCCAGCTGCTTCATCTGGCTGACCGAGCCCCGCGCGCCCGAATGCGCCATCATGTAGACCGAGTTCGGCTCCAGCTCGGCGCCGTTCTCGTCCTTCTTGGTGGCCGAGATGGTCTTCATCATGGCATCGGTGACGCGGTCGTTGCATTTCGACCAGGCATCGACGACCTTGTTGTATTTCTCGCCCTGGGTGATCAGGCCGTCCAGATACTGCTGCTCGAACTGCTTCACCTGGTCCTGGGTTTCCTCGACCAGGTCCCATTTCGTCGGCGGAACGACCATGTCGTCCTTGCCGAAGGAGATGCCGGCGCGGAACGCCTCGCGGAAGCCCAAGCCCATGATCTGGTCGCAGAAGATCACCGATTCCTTCTGGCCGCAGTAGCGGTAGACGGTGTCGATGACGTTCTGGATGTCCTTCTTGCGCAGCAGGCGGTTCACCAGCTCGAAGGGCGCCTTGGCGTTCTTGGGCAGCAGCGCGCCCAGACGGATCCGGCCCGGCGTGGTCTCGAAGCGCTTGATGACCTCGTTGCCGTTCTCGTCGATCTGCGGCAGGCGGGCGGTGATGCGGGCATGCAGATGCACCGCGCCGGAGGCCAGTGCGTGCTCCACCTCTTCGAGGTTGGCAAAGACCATGCCTTCGCCCTTCATGCCCTCGCGCTCCATGGTCGTGTAGTAAAGACCAAGGACCATGTCCTGCGACGGCACGATGATCGGCGCGCCGTTGGCGGGCGACAGCACGTTGTTCGTCGACATCATCAGCACGCGCGCTTCCAGCTGCGCCTCAAGCGACAGCGGGACGTGCACGGCCATCTGGTCGCCGTCGAAATCGGCGTTGAAGGCCGAGCAGACCAGCGGGTGCAGCTGGATCGCCTTGCCCTCGATCAGGATCGGCTCGAAGGCCTGGATGCCCAGGCGGTGCAGCGTCGGCGCGCGGTTCAGCAGGACCGGGTGCTCGCGGATCACCTCGTCCAGGATGTCCCAGACCTCGGGGCGTTCCTTCTCGACCAGCTTCTTGGCCTGCTTGACGGTGGAGGACAGCCCCTTCGCCTCAAGCCGCGAATAGATGAAGGGCTTGAACAGCTCCAGCGCCATCTTCTTCGGCAGGCCGCACTGGTGCAGCTTCAGCTCGGGACCGGTCACGATCACCGAACGGCCCGAGAAGTCGACCCGTTTCCCCAGAAGGTTCTGGCGGAAGCGGCCCTGCTTGCCCTTCAGCATGTCCGACAGCGATTTCAGCGGACGCTTGTTGTTGCCGGTGATGACGCGACCGCGGCGGCCGTTGTCGAACAGCGCATCGACCGATTCCTGCAGCATCCGCTTTTCGTTGCGGACGATGATGTCGGGCGCGCGCAGCTCGATCAGGCGCTTGAGGCGGTTGTTGCGGTTGATGACCCGGCGATAGAGGTCGTTCAGGTCCGAGGTCGCGAAACGGCCGCCGTCCAGCGGAACCAGCGGACGCAGTTCCGGCGGGATGACCGGAATGACCGTCAGCACCATCCACTCGGGACGGTTGCCCGACTCGAGGAACGATTCAACGATCTTCAGCCGCTTGATGATCTTCTTCGGCTTCAGCTCGCCGGTCGCCTCTTTCAGCTCCTCGCGCAGCTGCTCGGCGGTGGCGGCCAGGTCGATATTGGCCAGCATCTCGCGGATCGCCTCGGCGCCGATATTGGCGGTGAAGGCGTCGGCGCCATACTGGTCCTGCGCGTCGAGGAATTCTTCCTCGGTCAGCAGCTGGCCATAGCTCAGGTCGGTCAGACCCGGCTCGATCACGACGTAGTTTTCGAAATACAGGATGCGCTCAAGATCGCGCAGCGTCATGTCCAGCATCAGGCCGATGCGCGAGGGCAGCGACTTCAGGAACCAGATATGCGCGACCGGGGCGGCCAGCTCGATATGGCCCATGCGTTCGCGCCGGACCTTTTGCAGCGTCACCTCGACGCCGCATTTCTCGCAGACCAGGCCACGATATTTCATGCGCTTGTATTTGCCGCACAGGCATTCGTAATCCTTGATCGGGCCAAAGATACGCGCGCAGAACAGACCGTCACGCTCGGGCTTGAACGTGCGGTAGTTGATGGTCTCGGGCTTCTTCACCTCGCCATAGGACCAGGCGAGGATTTCCTCGGGCGAGGCCAGCGAGATCTTGATTTCGTCGAACTGCCGCGGCGCAGCCAGCGGGTTCAGGGGGTTGGTGGCAAGTTCCTGGTTCATTTTCAAATCCTAATGAGGGGCGCGGTGGGGGAGATGAGGGGTCGCCCCCTCACTCCTCATCCTCCGCATCCAGGAGTTCCATGTTGAGGCCCAGACCCCGGACCTCCTTGACCAGAACGTTGAACGATTCCGGCACGCCGGCCTCGAAATTGTCCTCGCCCTTGACGATGCTCTCATAGACCTTGGTCCGGCCGGCCACGTCGTCCGACTTGACCGTCAGCATCTCTTGCAGGGTGTAGGCGGCGCCATAGGCTTCCAGGGCCCAGACCTCCATCTCACCCAGACGCTGGCCGCCGAACTGCGCCTTGCCGCCCAGCGGCTGCTGGGTCACGAGGCTGTAGGGACCGGTCGAACGCGCGTGCATCTTGTCGTCGACAAGGTGGTGCAGCTTCAGGACGTATTTCATCCCGACGGTGACCGGGCGGGCGAACTGCTCGCCGGTGCGGCCGTCGAAGACGATGGACTGGCCCGAAGTGTCGAAGCCGGCACGGCGCAGCGCGTCGTTCACATCCGCCTCTTTCGCGCCGTCGAAGACCGGCGTGGCGATCGGAACACCGGCGCGCACCGCATCGGCATGCTCCAGCAGGGACTCGTCATCCATGCCCTCGAAGGTCTCGGCATAGAACTCGTCGCCATAGCCGTTCCGCATCGCGTCGCGCACCGGGGTCATGTCGCCCTTGCGGCGATAGTCCTGCAGCGCCTCGTCGATCTTGATGCCGAGACCGCGCGAGGCCCAGCCCATATGCGTCTCGAGGATCTGGCCGACGTTCATCCGCGACGGCACGCCCAGCGGGTTCATCACCAGGTCGACGGGGGTGCCGTCGGCCAGGAAGGGCATGTCCTCCATCGGCACGACCTTGGAGACGACGCCCTTGTTGCCGTGACGACCGGCCATCTTGTCGCCGGCCTGCAGCTTGCGCTTCACCGCGACGAAGACCTTGACCATCTTCATCACGCCCGGGGGCAGGTCGTCGCCCTGGCGCACCTTCTCGACCTTGTCGTCGAAACGGTTGTCCAGAGCCCGCTTCTGGGCGTCGAACTGCTGGTTCAGCGCCTCGACTTCCTTGGCGGTGTCCTCGTCGGCGACAGCGAGTTGCCACCACTGGCCGCGCGACAGCTGGCCCAGCAGATCGTCATCGACCACGGCGCCGGCACGGATGCCCTTCGGCCCCTTGACGACTTCCTTGCCCATGATCAGCGACTTGAGGCGCGCATAGATGTTGCGCTCCAGGATCGCCAGCTCGTCGTCCCGGTCGCGGGCCAGACGCTCGACTTCCTCGCGTTCGATCTGCAGCGCACGCTCGTCCTTGTCGACGCCGTGGCGGTTGAACACCCGGACCTCGACGATGGTGCCGTAAGCCCCCGGCGGCAGCCGCAGCGAGGTGTCGCGCACGTCGCTGGCCTTTTCGCCGAAGATGGCGCGAAGCAGCTTCTCCTCCGGCGTCATCGGCGATTCACCTTTCGGGGTGATCTTGCCGACCAGGATGTCGCCCGGGCCCACTTCCGCACCGATATAGACGATGCCGGCCTCGTCGAGGTTGCGCAGCGCCTCCTCGCCGACGTTCGGGATGTCGCGGGTGATCTCCTCGGGGCCCAGCTTGGTGTCGCGCGCCGCAACCTCGTATTCGTCGATATGGATCGAGGTGAACACGTCGTCGCGGTGGATCCGCTCCGAGATCAGGATCGAGTCCTCGTAGTTGTAGCCGTTCCAGGGCATGAAGGCCACGACCACGTTGCGGCCGATCGCCAGCTCGCCCTGATCGGTCGAGGGACCGTCGGCCACGACCTGGCCCTTGACCACCCTGTCGCCCACCTTGACCAGCGGGCGCTGGTTGATGGTCGAGGACTGGTTGGAACGCTTGAACTTGCGCAGGCGATAGATGTCCACGCCCGCGTCGCCGGCGCCCAGATCCTCGGTCGCGCGGATAACGATCCGCTGCGCGTCAACCTGGTCGATGATGCCGCCCCGGCGCGCCATGATGGCCGCACCGGAATCGCGCGCCACGGTCGCTTCCATGCCGGTGCCGACGAACGGCGCCTCGGCCCGCAGCAGCGGAACCGCCTGGCGCTGCATGTTCGAGCCCATCAGCGCGCGGTTGGCGTCGTCGTTTTCCAGGAAGGGGATCAGCGCCGCCGCGACCGAAACCAGCTGTTTCGGCGACACGTCGATCAGGTCCACCGCCTCGACCGGGTTCAGCATGAAGTCGCCGGCCTGACGGGTCGAGACCAGCTCGTCCACGAAACGGCCGTCCGCGTCCAGCGTCGCGTTCGCCTGGGCGATGGTGTGGCGCATCTCCTCGGTCGCGGACATGTAGACCACGTCGTCGGTCACCTTGCCCTCGACCACCTTGCGATAGGGGGTCTCGATGAAGCCGTATTTGTTCACCCGGGCAAAGGTGGCCAGCGAGTTGATCAGGCCGATGTTCTGGCCTTCCGGCGTCTCGATCGGGCACATCCGGCCGTAATGGGTGGGGTGAACGTCGCGCACCTCGAAGCCGGCGCGCTCGCGGGTCAGACCGCCCGGGCCAAGCGCCGAAAGGCGACGCTTGTGCGTGACTTCCGACAGCGGGTTGGTCTGGTCCATGAACTGCGACAGCTGCGACGAGCCGAAGAACTCGCGCACCGCGGCCGCGGCGGGCTTCGCGTTGATCAGGTCCTGCGGCATCACGGTGTCGATCTCGACGCCGGACATGCGCTCGCGGATCGCCCGCTCCATGCGCAGCAGGCCGATGCGATACTGGTTCTCCATCAGCTCGCCGACCGAGCGCACCCGGCGGTTGCCGAGGTGGTCGATGTCGTCGATCTCGCCCTTGCCGTCGCGCAGCTCCACCAGCCCGCGGATACAGGCGATGATGTCCTCCTTGCGCAGGGTGCGCTGGGTGTCCGGCGCATCGAGGTCAAGGCGCATGTTCATCTTGACCCGGCCCACGGCCGAAAGGTCATAGCGCTCGCTGTCGAAGAACAGGCTGTCGAACAGGGCCGAGGCGGCCTCGACGGTCGGGGGCTCGCCCGGGCGCATGACGCGATAGATGTCCATCAGCGCGCCGTCGCGGCTCATGTTCTTGTCGGCCGCCATGGTGTTGCGGATATAGGGACCGACATTGACATGGTCGATGTCGAGGACCGGGATGTCCTCGATGCCGTTGTCCAGCAGCACCTTCAGCAAGCCGCCCGAGATCTCGCCGTCGCGGTCGTATTCGACGGTGATCTCGTCGCCGGCCTCGGCATAGATCAGGCCGGTCTGCTCGTTGATGATGTCCTTGGCGACGAAGCGACCGATGATCTTGTCGAAGGGCAGAAGCAGGTTAATGTCGCCCTGTTCCGCCAGCTGCTTGACCAGGCGCGGCGTCACCTTGTCGCCGGCCTTGGTGATGATCTCGCCGGTCTCGGCATTCACCAGGTCATAGCTGGGGCGGGTGCCGCGCACGCGCTCGGGGAAGAAGCGGGTGATCCAGCCGGCCTCGCGGCCCTTGACGGCGCGCTGCAGCTTGTAGTCCACGGTGTCGTAGAAGGCATCCATGATGCCCTCCTGGTCCATGCCGAGCGCATAGAGCAGCGTCGTCACCGGCAGTTTCCGGCGGCGGTCGATGCGCGCGAAGACCAGGTCCTTGGCGTCGAATTCGAAGTCGAGCCACGAGCCGCGATAGGGAATGATGCGGCAGGCGAAGAGCAGCTTGCCGCTGGAATGGGTCTTGCCGCGGTCATGGTCGAAGAACACCCCGGGCGAGCGGTGCATCTGCGACACCACGACACGCTCGGTGCCGTTCACGATGAAGGTGCCGTTCTGCGTCATCAGGGGCATGTCGCCCATGTAGACGTCCTGCTCCTTGATGTCCTTGACGGACTTGGCACCGGTGGCCTCGTCGACATCGAACACGATCAGACGCAGCGTCACCTTCAGCGGCGCGGCATAGGTCATGTCGCGGCTCTGGCACTCGTCCACGTCGTATTTCGGCTTTTCCAGCTCGTATTTCACGAATTCCAGCGTCGCCGTCTCGTTGAAGTCCTTGATCGGGAACACCGACTGGAAGACGCCCTGGATGCCTTCGCCATCCTGATGGCCCGCGCCGTCGCCAGAGCGCAGGAACAGGTCATAGGAGGATTTCTGAACCTCGATCAGGTTCGGCATCTCCAGAACTTCGCGGATATTGCCATAGTAACGCCGGATGCGTTTCTGGCCGACATAAGCTTGCGCCATAGAGGGTCTAACCTTTCGTCTTTCGCTTGCGCAGACCGTCGGGGCCCGGGCTGCGCAAGGCGGCGAATGAGGGGCGGGGTCCCATTCGTGCCGCGCGTCCCACCGCGCGGCTCCCGAACCCCGAACATGCCCTGAAGGAAGGTCTGTTCTGGAAACCGTCCTTCAAGACAGGTTCGGCAGGGACCGGGGAAACCCCGGACCCTGCCCGTTTCGTACAGTCAATCGGCCAGAGCGGCCAATTACTTCAGCTCGACCTTGGCGCCAGCCGCTTCGAGCTTCTTCTTCATTTCTTCGGCATCGGCTTTCGAGGCACCCTCTTTCACCTTGCCGCCGGCTTCGACCAGGTCCTTGGCTTCTTTCAGGCCCAGACCGGTGATGCCGCGCACTTCCTTGATCACGTTGATCTTGTTGGCGCCGGCGTCGACCAGGACGACGTCGAATTCGGTTTTCTCTTCGGCGGCTTCAGCCGGGCCAGCGGCCGGGCCGGCAACCATGACGGCGCCACCGGCGGCCGGCTCGATGCCGTATTCGTCTTTCAGGATGGTCTTCAGTTCCTGGGCTTCCAGCAGGGTCAGGCCCACGATTTCTTCGGCGAGTTTCTTCAGGTCAGCCATTTTTCCGTTCTTTCCATTAAGTGTTCCAACGTCAGGGTTTCAACCCCACGCGGGAATGGGGATTGCCTCAGGCGGCCTCGCGCTCTTCCAGAGTCGAGAGGATGCCCGCGATGTTGCTGGCAGGTGCGCCGATCGCGCCCGCGATGTTGGAAGCAGGGGCGCCGATGCAGGACACGATCGAAGCGATAAGCTCCTCGCGCGACGGCATCTGGGCCACGGCTTTCACACCGGCCGGGTCAAGCGCCGTGTCGCCCATCGCACCGCCCAGGATCACGAACTTGTCGTTCCCCTTGGCGTATTTGTCCGCGACCTTGGCCGCAGCCACAGGGTCCTCGGAGAAGGCGAGCACGGTCATGCCCGTCAGATAGTCGGCGATGCTGGCGCAAGGCTTCCCATCCAGGGCGATCTTGGCGAGCCTGTTCTTGGCAACGCGGACGGACCCGCCGCTTTCGCGCATCTGCGCGCGCAGGTCCTGCATTTCGGCAACCGTCATTCCCTCGTAGCGGGCAACCACCACGACGCCAGAGGCTTCAAAGATCTGGCCGAGTTCTTCGACCACCTGTTCTTTTTGCGCTCTATCCACGGTTTCACTCCAAGTTGGGGGTTTCCCCCCGGCTCTCACTTTCCCGACGCCCGAACAGCGTCAGGACGGGTCCGTGACGGTCCCAAGATCACCCGGAGCGAGGCCCGGAAAATGGTCTTGATCCCATCTCAGGAAGGACGATTAAGCCGGCCAGATAGCGTATCGGGTCGGCACCCTCCGTCTCGGACAGGACGGGGCATTGCTGCCCCGCCATCCGCCGGCCCCGCAAGGACGCCGGCGAAATTCTTGCGCGCTTACTGCGCGACAGCCGAAGACAGGTCCAGCGACACGCCCGGACCCATGGTCGAGCTGATCGAGACCTTCTTCACATAGGTGCCCTTCGCGCCCGAGGGCTTGGCCCGGTTCACTGCGTCCACGAAGGCGCGGATGTTCTGGGCCAGCTTCTCGGCGTCGAACGAGGCCTTGCCGACGCCGGCATGGACCACGCCCGCCTTCTCGGCCTTGAACTGGACTTCGCCGCCCTTGGCAGCTTCCACGGCCGCTTTCACGTCCATGGTCACCGTGCCGACCTTGGGGTTCGGCATCAGGTTGCGCGGGCCCAGGATCTTGCCCAGACGGCCGACCAGCGGCATCATGTCCGGGGTGGCGATGCAGCGATCGAATTCGATCTTGCCGGACTGGATGGTCTCCAGCAGGTCTTCCGCACCGACGATCTCGGCGCCGGCGGCCTTGGCTTCGTCAGCCTTGGGACCACGGGCGAAGACGGCGACGCGCACATGCTTGCCGGTGCCGTTGGGCAGGGTGACCACGCCGCGGACCATCTGGTCGGCGTGGCGCGGATCGACGCCCAGGTTCATCGCGATCTCGACGGTCTCGTCGAACTTCGCGGTGGCGTTGTCCTTGACCAGCTTGACGGCGTCCTCGACCGAGAGGTTCACCTTGCCGGCAAAGGCCTCGCGGGCGGCGGCTTGCTTTTTCGACAGTTTAGCCATGGCTTAGCCTTTCACCTCGATGCCGATCGAACGCGCCGAGCCGAGGATGATCTGCATCGCGGCTTCCACGTCGTTCGCGGACAGGTCCTTCATCTTGGCTTCGGCGATCTCGCGCACCTGCTTGGCGGTCACGGTGCCGGCGACCTGACGGCCGGGCTTTTCCGAACCCTTGGCGCGGTTGCGCTTGCCGACCGGCTTCAGGCCGGCGGCTTTCTTCAGCAGGAACGAGGCCGGGGGGGTCTTGGTCTCGAAGGTGAAGGACTTGTCGGCGTAATAGGTGATCACGACCGGAACCGGGGCACCCTGTTCCATCTCCTGCGTCTTGGCGTTGAACGCCTTGCAGAATTCCATGATGTTGATGCCGCGCTGACCCAGGGCCGGGCCGACGGGCGGGGACGGGTTCGCCTGACCCGCCTTGATTTGCAGCTTGAGGCTGCCGACAACTTTCTTGGCCATCTGGCCTTCTCCTTATCATCACGCCCCGCCCCTGACGGGCTTCGGGCCGACTTAGCGGTGCGGCCTTGCCCCGGGTCCGTTCCCGGCGGCGCAGCCTCCCGCGACGATCACGCGGTCTTGGCGACCTGCGTGAATTCCAGTTCCACCGGCGTCGGACGGCCGAAGATGGACACCGTGACCTTGATGCGGTTCGCGGCCTCGTCCACTTCCTCGACCATGCCCGAGAAGCCCTCGAAGGGCCCGTCGGTCACGTTCACCTTCTCGCCCACGTCGAACCGGATCAGGTTGCGCGGCGCCACCTCGGCCCCACCCTCGCCGGTGCGATGCAGGATCGCGTTCACCTCGTCGTCGCGCATCGGCATCGGCTTGCCCTGGGCGCCCAGGAAGCCGGTGACGCGGTTGATCGAGTTCACCAGGTGGTAGGTCTGATCCGACAGCTCCATGCGCACCAGCACATAGCCGGGCATGAAGCGGCGCTCGGACGTGACCTTCTTGCCGCGGCGGATCTCGATCACTTCCTCGGTCGGGACCAGCACCTCGTCGATCTGGTCCTCGAGACCTTTCTCGACCACGGCCTGGCGAATCGCCTCGGCGACCTTCTTTTCAAAGTTCGACAGGACGCTGACCGAATACCAACGCTTTGCCATGTCTCGATCGACCCCTGTTGCCTTCCGGGTCAGCCATGGCCAACCCATTGAATTCCTTGTCTACCCCAACCGGATCGCGCGCAATCGCGGCAAGCTCCGGCCAAATTGAAATCGGCGCGCACGACCGAATCGATGCACGCCGCGTCACGGGCAGGTCGGGCGGACATACCGCCCCGCGCCCTGCAATGCAAGCCCTCAGCTGCCGACCAGATGGATCACGGCCGAGAGGCCGGTCTTGATCAGCAGATCGACGAGGAAGAAAAAGATCGAGGCCAGCGCCGCCATGATGAAGACCATGATGGTGGTCGTCACCACCTCGCGGCGGGTGGGCCAGGTGATCTTGCCGAGTTCGGCGCGGACCTGGCTGATGAACTGGACGGGGTTGGCCATGGGTTTCCCTTCGGTCTTGCAGCGGGTCAGATAGCCTGCGCCGACCGGCATTTCAAGCACCGATCTGGCCGCGGGGCGTCAGGGTTCCAGAAACTCGACCCCCGGCAGCGCGCGCAGCTGCCGCAGATCCTCGGCATAGGCGACGGCCGAGCGCCGGTAATCCGCCTCCGGCAGCAGCCGCAGGGCGGCATGGCCGTCGGCGCGGCGAAAGCGCAGCCGCGCCCGGTTGGCCAGCACACGCAGGTCGGCCTCGCTGTCGGCCATGGCGCGGCGCAGGAACCATTCGTAGCCCGGCTGGGTCAGGCTCTCGTTCGAGGGCGGCGGCTCGGGCACAAGCGCCGCCAACCCCGGCGGCAGGATCCGCGCCAGCAGGCGCGGCCGCAGCGCGGGATAATCCTCGTAGCGCCAGACCAGCAGCCGCGCCACGCCGGGGACCGAGGCCAGGCGCTGCGCCAGCCCGCTCCAGCTCAGGGCGGCGGGGTCGCGGCCCTGCAGATAGGCGTCGATCTCGATCTCGTTGCCAAGCGCAAGCTGCAGGGCGAAGGCCGAGACGTTGAACTGCGCCGGATCGCGCACCGACAGGCACAGCACCGCCGGCCCGCCCCCGGCCAGCGCCAGGCAGCGCCGCAACCGCGCCCGCACGCCGGGATAGATCATGCCCCGGCGGCTGAACAGGCAGCTGCGATGGGTGCCTCCCAGGATGTTTTCGTCGGAAAGCAGGAGCTCGGGATAGCAGGCCCGGGCCTCGGCCAGCCTTTCGGAGGCGACCCGCGCCGCCCGGCCGCCATGCGTCAGGGCCCGGACCAGCGGCAGACCGTCATGGCGCAGCACGCCCGGATCGGCATAAAAGACCCCGCCCGCGCGCAATTCGTGCCGCGCCAGGCGCAGCGAGACCTGCAGATGCGTCGAGGCGGTCTTGTGCGCCCCCAGATGAAGGGTCAGGGCCATGGCCGGACGATTCTGGACGGGACTGGTGCGGTCCGGACCGCGAAGGCTGGCCGGATGCGGCTGGCAGGGGCAGAGGGACTCGAACCCCCGACCCTCGGTTTTGGAGACCGATGCTCTACCAACTGAGCTATACCCCTAGGCCGCGCTGCTGATTACGGCAGGTCCGGGCGCGGTTCAAGAGGGAAGATCATTCGGCCTCAAGAAACCCGCCCGACTGCCGCGCCCAAAGCCCGGCATAGATGCCGCCCTGCGCCAAGAGCGCCTCATGCGTGCCCTGTTCGACGATGCGGCCTCGCTCCATCACCACCAGCCGGTCCATGCGGGCGATGGTGGAAAGCCGGTGCGCGATGGCGATCACCGTCTTGCCCTGCATCAGCATGTCGAGCTGCGACTGGATCGCCGCCTCGACCTCGCTGTCCAGGGCGCTGGTCGCCTCGTCCAGAACCAGGATCGGCGCGTCCTTCAGCAGCACCCGCGCAATGGCGATGCGCTGGCGCTGGCCGCCCGACAGCTTGACCCCGCGCTCGCCGACATGGGCGTCGAGGCCGCGCCGACCCTGCGAATCGGTCAGGCCGGCGATGAAATCCGCCTCGGCCAGCTCGGCGGCGCGCAGGATCTCGGCCTCGGACGCGTCCGGCCGGCCATAGGCGATATTGTCGCGGATCGAGCGGTGCAAGAGCGAGGTATCCTGCGTCACCACCCCGATGGCGGCGCGCAGCGATTCCTGGGTGACCTGCGCGATGTCCTGGCCGTCGATCAGGATGCGGCCCGATTCCAGGTCGTGGAAGCGCAGCATCAGGTTCACCAGCGTCGACTTCCCGGCGCCCGAACGCCCGACCAACCCGATCCGCTCGCCCGGCGCGATGGTCAGCGACAGGTCGTCCAGCACCGCGCCGCGGCCGGGCCGCGCCGCCTCGCCATAGCGGAAGGTCACGCGGTCGAACTCGACCCGCCCCTCGGGCACCGAAAGCGGGCGGGCGCCGCGCGCATCCGTCACCATGCGCGGCAAGGACAGCGAGCCGATGCCGTCGCGCACCGTGCCGATATTCTCGAAAAGCGTGGCGAATTCCCACATGATCCAATGCGACATGTTGCCCAGCCGCAGCGCCAGCGGGACCGCCACGGCGACCGCGCCGACCTCGATCTTGCCGCCGACCCACAGCCACAGGCCCAGCACCGTGACCGAAAAGGTCAAGAGCGAGTTCAGCGTGGACAGCAGGATGTTCTGGATCGAGGCCAGCCGCATCTGCCCGTGCACGGTCTGCAGGAACCCGTCCATGCTCTCGCGCACGTAAGCTTCCTCGCGCGAACTGTGCGAGAACAGCTTCACCGTCGAGATGTTGGTATAGCTGTCCACCACCCGGCCGGTCATCACCGCGCGGGCATCGGCCTGCGCCTCGCTGATGCGGCCGATGCGCGGGATCAGCCACCACAGCAGAAGCCCGTAGAGGATGCCCCAGCCGGCAAAGGGCAATGCCAGCCAACCGTCGGTCGAGGCCGCCAGCACGAGCGCACCGATGAAATAGACGCAGACATAGGTCAACACGTCCATGAACTTCATCGCCACTTCGCGCACCGCCAGGGCGGTCTGCATCAGCTTGGTGGCGATGCGTCCGGCGAACTCGTCCTGGAAATAGCTCATGGACTGGCGCAGCAGGTAGCGATGCGCCTGCCAGCGGATGCGCTGAGGGAAATTGCCCATCAGCGTCTGGTGCATCAAGAGCGAGAACAGCACCTGCAGCAGCGGCAGGCCGATCACCAGGATCGCGCCCATCAGGATCAGCCGATTGCCCTCGACCGCCCAGAAATTCTCGCGGTCGGCCCCGGCCAGCCGGTTCACCAGCTCGCCCAGATAGCCGAACAGCACCACCTCGGCCACGGCGATCATGGCCGAGCAGGCGGCCATGGACAGCATGTAGCCCTCGGCCCCGCGCGAGAAATGCAGGATGAACCGCCACAGCCCCTGCGGCGGCATGCGCGGCGGATCGGCGGGATAGGGATCAAGCCGGCGCTCGAACCAGCTGAACATGACAGACCTCATTCGCATCAGCCCGGGCCCGCGCCCGGTTCGTTTCGTCGGGCCGCCTCAGGCGGCCAGTTCCTCAAGCGCCGCGACATCGGCACGGGCCAGCGCGGCGGTGGCGCCGGCGATCCGCTCCGCCGGCCAATGCCACCATTGCAGCGCCATGAGCCGGGCGATGGTGGCATCGTCGAAGCGCATCCTTATGACACGGCCGGGATTACCCGCGACCACGGCGTAATCCGGCACCACGCCGCCGACCACCGTACCCGCGCCGATGACGGCGCCGCTGCCGATCCGCGCGCCCGGCAGGATGGTGGCGCCGTCGCCGATCCAGACATCGTGGCCGATCACCGTATCCGGCAGGCCGCTGATCTGGTCGATGTAATCGCCGACCCGCGCATGGTCGAAGATCGCGAAGGGATAGGTCGAGATCCCGGCCATCGGATGATTGGCCGAGGCGGTGACGATCCGCACCCGGTCGGCGATCTGGCAGAACCGCCCGATCACCAGCCGTTCGGGTGCGCCGGCATAGGTATAGGGCGCCAGCCGCGCCGCCCAGTCGTCCGGCGGGTCGAAGCTGCTGGCATAGGTGAAATCGCCGATCTCGATATTCGGATGGTCGATCACCCGGTTCAGATGCACCAGCCCCCGGTTCAGGGTGCCGTCGGGAAAGCGCATGGGATGGGGCGAAGCCGCATCAAGGAAGTGGGCCGTCATGGGAATCCTCTTCAATCCGTCCGTGAAAGGTCAGATCTGCGAGTTGTCCATGACACCGTTCTCCTCTGCTGCGGCAGGCACCATAGCCGGATTTCGCCTCCGAGGCAACCGGGGCGGCGGTCGGGCCCGGGCGCGCGTGAGCCGGGGGGCTCCGCCCCCGCCCCTGCGGGGCTCCCCCGGGGTATTTGGAAAACAGAGAAGGTGCATTCGGCCCTTGCCGGCAGCGCGGGCGGGTTACAGGTGCCGGGTCTCGGGTGCCGGGTTCCACCAGGCGTCATGCGCCCCGTCGGCATGGAAGACCGGGGCGGCGATCAGCTCGGCCTCGGGCACATCGTCCAGCGCGCTGACGCAGACCTGGACGAAGCGGCCGCCCATTTCCTCGATATCGCCCTCGGTCCAGAGGCGGGTGCCGCAGCGGGCGCAGAACATGTGGTGCATGTCCACGCCGTCCCGCTGCCGGCGCGGGGTTTCGGCCAGCATCCCGGTGCCATGGGTGATGCGGAACCGCTCGGGGTCGGGCAGGCGCATCTCCCAATAGCGCATCTTGCGGCAGAAGCTGCAATTGCAGCGCATGGTGCCTTGGGACAGGTCGCCCTCGGCCTCGAAGCGGACGGCGCCGCAGAAGCAGGAGCCGCGATAGAGGGTCATGCCGGGTCTCCGTGATGGACCGCCTCGATATTGTTGCCGTCGGGGTCGAGCACGAAGGCGCCGTAATAGCCGGGATGATATTCCGGCCGCAGCCCCGGCGCACCGTTGTCGCGTGCCCCCGCGGCCAGCGCGGCGGCATGGAAGGCGTCCACCGTCGCCCGGTCGGGCGCGGCAAAGGCGACATGGGTGCCGGTGCCGGCCGGCTTGCCGCTGCCGATCCAGAAGAACGGCTTGCCCTCGCGGCCATAGCCCAGATGCGCGCCATGGCCGCCGGTCATCTCTTCGGTCACCTCCATCAGCAGCTCGATGCCCAGGGGCGCCAGGGCCCGGTCGTAGAAGGCGCGCGAGCGGGCCAGGTCCGAAACGGGAAATCCGATATGGTCGATCATGCGAAATCTCCTTTCCCGGCAAGCATCGCCCCGACCTGCTGACAGTTCGCGTCAGGAGAGCTTTTCGGCAAAGAAATCCAGCGTCCGCTGCCAGGCAAGTTCCGCCGCCGCCTCATCGTAGCGCGGCGTGGTGTCGTTGTGGAAACCGTGCTGGGTGCCGGGATAGAAAAAGACCTGGTATTCCTTGCCATGTTCCTTCAGCGCCGCCTCGTAGGCGGGCCAGCCCTCGTTCACGCGCTCGTCGTTCTCGGCATAATGCAGCATCAGCGGCGCCTGGATCTGCGCCGCTTCCTCGGGCCGGGGCTGGCGGCCGTAGAAGGGGACCGAGGCAGCCAGTTCGGGATAGGCCACCGCCAGCGCGTTGCAGACCCCGCCGCCATAGCAAAACCCGACCGCACCGACCTTGCCGGTGGCATCGGCATGGTCGCGCAGGAACTCGTGGGCGGCGAAGAAATCCTCCATCAGCTTGGCCGGGTCGAGGCTGGCCTGCATCTCGCGCCCCTCGTCGTCATTGCCCGGATAGCCGCCCAGCGGGCTCAGCCCGTCCGGTCCGAAGGCCAGGTAGCCCGCCTTGCCGAGCCGGCGCACCACATCCTCGATATAGGGGTTGAGCCCGCGATTTTCGTGCACCACCAGCACGGCGGGCAGCTTGCCCTGCGCCTCGGCCGGCCGCGCCATCAGCCCGCTGATGCGGCCGTTGCCCTTGGGACTGTCATAGCTCGCCGTCTCGGTGCGGATGGCGGGGTCGTCGGGCGGCACCTGCTGGGCCAAGGCGTAATTTGGCCTCAGCGCCTCGAAGATCGCGGCAGCGGTCATGCCGGCGGTGGCGAATTGCGCCGCCTGCAGCATGAAATCGCGCTTGCCGATCCGGCCATGCACATAGCCGTCAAAGATCTCCAAGATACGCGGATGAAAATCGGAAGCCTTCCTGCGTTCGTTCATCGCCCTCTCCCTTCCTGCTGACGAAAGGATAGCATGAAAAACCACGCCCCGGCACCCGCCCGCGCGCCCTCGCCCTGGGCCGCCCCGCGCCCGCGCGCTTCTTTCTTGTGCAAATATCCCGGGGTCCGGGGCAGAGCCCCGGAAAGCCCGCGCCGCCCCAAACGGCAAAGGCCGCCCCTCGCGGAGCGGCCTTCCTCATCGCGATA
>NZ_JAEN01000033.1:0-22788 GCF_000518925.1 Paracoccus sp. J39
AAGCGATGCTCGACTTCCTCGATCCGTACGGATCGGGATACGCGCCCAGCTTCGGGCGTGGCTGAACCGTCCGGCTATAGGTGAACTCCGTTATCCCGGTGCGGATCACCTTGCGCACCACCTTCTTCGACAGCTTCAGGTCGCGGCAGATCGTCTTGATCCCCTTGCCCTCGGTAAAATGCAGCCGCCTGATTTTTGCGATTGTCTCCACGATCAGCATCCCGCGCTCGGCCTCCGATAATCTTCGGAAGCACAATGGACCAACCCCCGGTCGGTGGGGTCCCTTTTGGACGCCGATCACCCCAGAAGCGGGGTCCTTATTCCACGCCGGTCAACAGCCGAGGCGCTGGACAATCTTCTGGCGCAGTCGGGCGGCTCGCGGAAGCCCGGGCGTAGAAACGCAAAAAACCTCCGCGCTTTATGCTACGGAGGTTTCGCAATTATCGTTGGTTGCGGGGGCAGGATCAAATCTTTACTTGCTGCCCGAGCAAGTAAAGATGGTTGCGGGGACCGGCGTCGATCATAACTTGCAATCGACGACGGCAAAGATGGTTGCGGGAGCGCCCAGCCAACTTTACCGGCGAATCCCTACGCCAGACCTAATCGTCCTAATAAAACAACTTGAACCAGATTGTTTTGTTCTTTTCAGAGCCGCAGCTTAGCTCCGTTAGGCAAACTTACACGCTGTCTCCCGTACTCGCCACGTCGAGGGCAGAGGCATGTGGTCTCATTGTTGCCCACTTGGTTCGCGGTGTCGTGGCAATCAATGCATGCAGAAGATGATGCTGGTGATTGACGTATCGCATGAGTCTGCCTAAACATGTTTGTGACTACTCACTAACTAAAGAGGTGCCCTGTGCGCAAGTCAGCGGAGCTTCGCAAGGCCGAGATCGTGGCCACCGTGCTCGACCTCGCCGACAGGATCGGGCCGGACCGGGTGACGACAGGAGCGGTCGCGTCGCAGATCGGCGTCACGCAGGCTGCGCTGTTCCGGCACTTCCCGACCAAGGTCGCGCTGTGGCAAGCGGTGGCCGAGCATGTGGCCGAGGGGCTGGCGACGGCCTGGGACGATGCATTGCGCCTCGGAGACACGCCGATTGTCAGGTTGCGTGCGCTGATTTCCGCGCAGTTCACGCAGATCCACGCGACCCCCGCGCTGCCGATGCTGCTGTTCTCGCGTGAGTTGAACGTCACCAACGCCGAGCTGCGCGCCACCTTTCACGGCAGGCTCACGACCTTCCACGGCCTTCTGGCGACCGAGGTCAGAGCCGGTCAGAAAGCCGGCGTGTTACGTGGCGACATTGCCGCAGAGGATGCGGCAGTGCTGTTGACCTCGCTGGTGCAGGGCGTGGCGATCCGCTGGTCGCTCGGCGACCGCGATTTCGACTTGCGTGCCGAGGGGCTGCGCCTGTTCGACGCGCAGTGCGGGCTTTTGGCTGCTGAAGGAGAATAGACGATGCGGCGCTTCTGGCTGTCGGGTGTTCTTCTGGCGGCGGCCGTCGCTGCCGGCTTTCTGTTCTTCACCGAACGCCCGCTGACGGTGGCGGCCGTTCAGCCCGAACATGATGTAGCCCTTCGCATCTACGGGCTGGGCACTGTCGAGGCGCGGATCCTCAGCCGCGTCGGCTTCGAGGTGGGCGCCGCCCTGACCTCGCTGGCCGCCGATGCCGGGGACAGCGTGGCGAAGGGGCAGGAACTGGCCATCCTTCACTCTGCCGAACAGGAGGCGCGCGTTGCCCGCGCAGGCGCAGCGGTGACAGCCAACGAGGCCAATCTTGCCAAGGCCACGGCAGCAGTTGTGCGCGCTCATGCCGTTCTGGCCGAGCGTGAGGCAGTGAACCGCCGCCAGCAAGGGTTGGTGCAGCGTGACGTCGCCTCGGCCCAGCGCGCCGAGGAAGCGCAGCGCGACGAGGACGTGGCCCGCGCCGATCTGGCGGTGGCCGAGGCGGAGGTGGCGGTGATCCGGGCACAGGGCCTCGATGCGGCGGCGGCGCTGCGGCAGGAGGAAGCCCTTCTCGCCCACCACCGGCTGGTCACGCCCTATGACGCGCTGGTCGTCGCGCGCCATGCCGAGGCTGGCGCGGTGGTGAAGGCCGGCGATCCGATCCTTACCCTGATCGACCCCGCCACCATCTGGATCCAGGCCTATATCGACGAAGAACGCGCTGGCCAACTTGCCATAGGCCAGCCGGGCACGATCCGGCTGCGCTCGCAGCCTTCGGCCGAGTTCCACGGCACCATCGCCCGCATCGGCCTCGAAAGCGACCGGGTGAACGAGGAGCGCCGCGTCTGGCTGACCTGCGCCGACTGCCCCGCCGAGATGTTTCTTGGCGAACAGGCCGAAGTGCGCATCCTGACTGGCACACGCGCGAGCGCGCTGATGGTTCCCGAGGTCGGCATCACCGGCTTCGACGGCCATCGCGGCACGGTCTGGATGGTGCAAGACGGCCGCCTCGCGCGGGTGGGGCTGACCTTCGGCGCCCGCGATGATCGCGGCCGCGTCGAGGTCACGGGTGGCCTGCCCGAAGGAGCCGCCATCGTCGCCAGCCCGCCCAGGGGCGCCGCAGAGGGCCGGCGCGCCCGCCTCAGCGAGGCGCCATGAACCTCGCGCTCAAAGACATCCGCCATGGCCTGTTCCGGTTCGTGCTAACCTGTTTCGGGCTGGGGCTGCTGATGACGGTCGTGCTGGCGATGATCGGTATCTATAACGGCCTCGTCTCGGACGCGCTGGCGGTGGTAAAGGCACCGGTCGCAGATATCTGGGTGGTGGAGGCTGGTACCAAGGGACCGTTCGCGGAAGCCTCCAGCATTCCGGTCGGCACGCGCGATGCAGTGGCACGGATGCCCGGCGTGGCCGAGGCCGGCGCGGTCAACTACCAGAACGTCGAAACGCCTTATGCCGGGCGCGCACTACGACTCTATGTCGTCGGCTACGCGCCGGGCCGCCCGGGTGGGCCGCAGGCGATCGCCGAGGGGCGCGGCATCGGCGCCAGCCATTTCGAACTGGTGGCCGACCGCAAGACCGGCCTGCTGCCCGGCGAGACGATCCGGCTCGGGCGCAACCGCTTTACCGTGGTCGGGCTGGTGGAAGGCGCGATGAACTCGGGCGGGGATCCGGCGGTCTATGTGACGCTGGCTGACGCGATGACGCTTCAGACTGAACTCGACCCCGCCGCCCAGCGGGTGCAGGCTGCGCGCGGGGCTGTCTCCGTCAAGTCCGCCTCTGTCGCCGCCGTCATCGCGCGGATGGCGCCGGGCGCCGATGTCGATCTGCTGACCGCGACCGTGCGCCAGTGGAAGCACCTCGCCGCCATGACCCAGGCCGAACAGGAGGAACTGCTGCTCGCCTCCGTGGTCGACAAGGCGCGCCGCCAGATCGGCCTCTTCCTCGGCATCCTCCTGTCCGTCAGCGCCGTGGTAATCGCCCTCATCATCTACACGATGACCATGGAGAAGCTGAAGCAGATCGCCACGCTGAAGCTGATCGGTGCGCCCGACCGCACCATCATCGCGCTGATCGTGCAGCAGGCGCTGATCCTCGGCGCCTCGGGCTGGGGGATCGGCCTGATGCTGATCCTTGCAGTGAAGGATTACTTTCCCCGCCGCGTGGTGCTGGAGCCGTTCAACGTCATGGTTCTAGCCGGCATCATCGCCGCCGTCTGCCTCTTGTCCTCGGCGCTCGGCGTGCGGGCGGCGATGAAGGTTGACCCGGCCACAGCGCTCGGGAGCTGACCGACATGGCGCTCGGCGACATCCTCATCAAGGTCTCGAACGTAGCCAAGCATTTCGGCGAGGGCGAGACCCGCGTCGACGCCCTGCGCGCGGTCGATCTCATCGTGCGGGCCGGCGAGGTGGTCGCGTTGCTTGGGCCGTCGGGGTCAGGCAAGACCACGCTGCTCAACATCATCGGCTGCATCCTCGCCCCGTCGGCGGGGCGGGTGGCGCTCGACGGCGAGCCGGTGTTCGACGGCGGATGGCTGCGGCGCGACCTGCGGCGTCTGCGGCTCGACAAGATCGGCTTCATCTTCCAGAGCCACAACCTGCTTCCGTTCCTGACGGCGCAGGAGAACGTCGGGGTCGTGCTCCACCTCGCCGGCCGCCCCGCCGAGGAAGCGCGGGCGCGGGCGCGCGAACTGCTGGACTATCTCGAGGTCGGCCACCGCGCCACGGTCAAGCCGGCGCTGCTTTCGGGCGGCGAGGCGCAACGCGTGGCCATCGCCCGCGCGCTCGCCAACCGTCCGCGCATCATCCTCGCCGACGAGCCGACCGCTGCGCTCGACGGCGCGCGGGCTGGGCTGGTGATGGACCTCATGCGCAAGCTTGCCGTCGAGCAGGAGGCCTGCATCGTCACCGTCACCCATGACGAGAAGATCTTCGACCGCTTCGACCGCCTGATCCACCTGCGCGACGGCCGCCTCGCCGATACCTGACCCGGAGCCATCCCCATGCCCGCAACACGACCTCGCCCCCTCACCATCGCCGCCACCGTCGCCATGGTATTTGGCCTGCTGACCGTTATTTCAGGCGGCAGGGCACTGTTCGGCGGCGTCGACATGGGTGCCGTGGTGCCGTTCGTGCTGTGGTTCAACTTCGCCGCGGGATTTGCCTATGTCCTGGCCGGGATCGGCCTGTGGCGCGGCGCGGGCTGGGCGCCGATGCTTGCGATTGCCATCGCCACGGCAACGGTGGCCGTCTTCGCCGCCTTCCTGTGGCATGTCGGTGCCGGCGGTGCATGGGAGACGCGCACCATGGGCGCAATGATCCTGCGCAGCGCCATCTGGATTGCCATCGCAGTCCTCGCACTGCGGTGCCATAAGCCATCCGATTGATCCGCCCACCCAGCCAGCGATGGCGGCTGCCAGCCGCAACCTCGCCAGCCAGGAACCTGATATGAAGCGATTTCCACCTGTTGATCTGTCGTTGACCCTTTCGCTCGTCACCGTGCTCGGCATAGTGATGGCGGCGGCCGGAAGATGGCTGCCGGGCGAAGCTTTGAACGCTTTAGAGCTTCCGGGGCTGGTGTTCGTCTATCTCGCGGGCGGCCTGCCGACAGGCTGGCGCGCGTTTTCGGAATTGTGGCGCGAGCGCGTGCTCGACATCGACCTGCTGATGATCGTCGCAGCAATCGCCGCCGCAATCGTCGGGGCCCCGTTTGAGGGCGCGGTGCTGCTGACGCTGTTTAGCATCTCAACCACGCTGGAGGAACGCGCGCTCGGCCGGGCGCGCCGCGCCATCGAGGCGCTGATGGCGCTGCGCCCCGAAACCGCACTACGCAAGACCGCGGGCGGCGTCGAGGAAGTTGCCGCCGCAGCACTCGCCGTCGGCGATGTGGTGGTGCTGCGCCCCGGTGCCCGGGTGCCGACCGACGGCGTGATCGTCACCGGACGCGGAGGCATCGACGAGGCCAATATCACCGGCGAATCCATGCCCGTCTCCAAGGAGGCCGGCGCGCAGGTGTTCGAGGCGACCGTCAACCTCGACGGCGTGATGGAGGTCTCCGTCACCCGCACCGTTGGCGACTCCACCATCGCCCGCATGATCCGGCTGGTGACCGAGGCGCAGGCCGCCCGCGCCCCTTCCGAGCGGTTCAGCGAATGGTTCGGACAGCGCTATACGGTCGCGGTGATGGCGGGCGCGGTGGTCGCCTTTGCCGTCTTCTATTGGATCGGAAGCGGCTGGGAAGAGGCGCTCTACCGGGCAGCGACGCTGCTGGTCGCGGCCAGCCCCTGCGCCATCGTCATCTCGGTTCCCGCCGCCATCCTGTCGGCGTTGTCGGCTGCGGCGCACGGCGGCGTGCTGTTTAAGGGCGGCGGTGCGCTGGAGACGCTGGCTGGCGTCGATACTTTCGCCTTTGACAAGACGGGCACGCTGACCACCGGCCGCGCGGCGGTGACGGATATCGTCGCGCTGGACGGCGACGAGGACCGCTTCTTGTCGCTGCTGGCCGGACTCGAGGCGCATTCGGAACACCATATCGCTGCTGCGATCACCCGCGAGGCCGCCGCGCGCGGGGTCGATGCCGCAAGCGTCGTCGACGTGACCGCTCGGCCCGGCATCGGCATTGAAGGTTTCGATGCGCTCGGCCGGCTCTGGGCCGGTAATCCTTACCTTGTCGAGGAGATGAACGCCTCGATCGACTACCCGGCGTTGCGGGCGCTCGCCGACGGTGCCAACACGGTCGTCTATCTCGGCCGCGGCGCCACGGTGCTGGGCGCCGTGGCCGTGGCGGACAAGGCAAGGGCCAGTTCCATTTCGGCGCTTATTGCCCTGCGCGGCAGCGGCGTGCGCCGGATCGTCATGATGACGGGGGACCGCGGGCCGGTGGCGCTGCGCATCGGCACGGAACTCGGCCTCGAGCCCGACGAGATCCTTGCCGGGATGCTGCCGCAGGACAAGGTCCGCGAGGTGGGAGAACTCACCGCGACCGGCAAGGTCGCCTTCGTCGGCGACGGCGTCAATGACGCAGCCGCTCTCGCCCGCGCCGATGTCGGCATCGCCATGGGCGCCGCCGGCTCCGAAGTCGCGCTACAGGCCGCCGATGTAGCATTGCTGTCCGAGGATATGGAACGGCTGGCCGATGCCCACCGCCTATCGCGTCGAACCTCGATGGTGATCCGGCAGAACCTGACCTTCGCCATCGGCGCCATGGTGGTTCTGGTCATCGGCGGGCTGTTCTTCGATCTGCCGTTGCCGCTGGTGGTGATTGGCCATGAAGGCGGCACCGTGCTGGTGGTGCTGAACGGGCTGCGGTTGCTGTCGGACCCGATCCGCCGGCCGAAGGCGTCTGTTGCCGGACAGGCGCTGACGGGTGTCGCGCAGCCCACCTGACCCGTGGGGATGCGCTCACCCCCGAAAGACGCGCAGATGCGGAAACGCGCCCCTTTCAAGATAGGCACCCTCCTCGGGCGTCGATCTGCGGCCAAGGATGGCGTTGCGGTGCGGGTGGCGGCCAAAGCTGGCGATGACGCGGCGCACCTGCCCCGCTTGATCGACGAGCGAGGCATAGAGCGGCCGCAACGGCGTCGGCGCGCGGGCGGCGATGTCGCGGCGCAGGGCGATCAGCCGGTCGATGCGGGCCAGGTGGTCCGACCCCTCGGCATGTCCCAGGGGCTGGGTGAAGGCGATCTGGAACCACGGCAGGCCAAGTGCCGCCCAGTCTCCGTTTTCCAACCCTTCCAGCGCCTGCGCCAATGCCGCCGGGTCTTGCGCCCAGGCCCGCGCGCTGCCCCGCCACAGCGAGCGGGAGAACTGGTCCAGCACCACGATCAGCGCCAGCCGGCCCCCGGGCATTGCCGCCCAATGATCCAGCGCCCCCGCCGCGCCACGTTCGGTCAGCGGGCCAAAGCGCGCCGCAATCGCACCGTCCACGCCGCCATGCATCCGCCAGCGCCCCAGCTCGGCATGGCGGTCGGGGTCGATATCCAGCGCGCGGCCCTCGGGGAACCAGAAATCCAGAACCTCGCCGATCTGTCTGGCATCATTGCTATCGGTCATGTCATCCCCCATAAAAACGCCCCCGCGCCATGAACACGGGAGCGGAATTGTCGATGAGGCACAAGCGCCTAGGCGGTCGCGGGCACCGCTGCCGGCACAGGTCGGCGCCCGCCGGGTCCGCGCGGAACGCGCAACAGGCGCATGGCGTTCGCGATCACCACCAGCACCGAAAGCTGGTGGATCAGCATGCCCTCGGCCATATGCACATCGCCGTTGAACACGCCCGCCAGCAGCCCAGCCACAGTCAGCAGCGCGATGGCCAAGTTCTGGCGCATATTGCGCAGCGTCGCGCGGGAAATCGCCATGGCCTCGGGCAGTTTCTCCAGATCGTCGGTCATCAGCGCAATGTCGGCGGTCTCGATCGCCACGTCCGAGGCCACGGCCCCCATGGCGATGCTGGTGTCGGCGGCAGCCAGCGCCGGGGCGTCGTTGATGCCGTCGCCGATCATGGCGACATGGCGGCCCTCGGCCTGAAAGTGGCGGATCAGCTCCAGCTTGTCCTCGGGCAGCAGGCCGGCATGAACCTCGTCGATGCCGATTTCGGCGGCGATGGCGTGCGCGGCCTGCGGCTGGTCGCCGGTCAGCATGGCGATGCGCCCCACCCCGATGTCGCGCAGCCGGGCGATGGCGCTCTGGGCCGAAGGCCGGGGCTGGTCGGACAGCCCGAAGATGCCCGCGATGCGCCCGTCCAGCGCCACGATGATCGGCGTGCGCCCGCGGCCCAGAACCCCGGCCAGCGCGGCCTCGGCCTCGGCGTCGAAACCGATGCCCAGCCGGTCGAACAGCCGCCGGTTGCCGGCCGCGACCTGCCGCCCGTCATGGTGGACCACCAGACCCATGCCGGCCACTTCCTCGACCGTCTCGGGCGCGGGAATCTCGCCCTCGGAACGGCCGGCCTCGATAATCGGGCGGCCCAGCGGGTGGTCCGAGCCGGATTCGGTGATCGCCGTCCAGTGCAGCAATTCGGCACGATCGATGCCGCCAAGAGGCACGATCTCGACCAAGCTGGGGCGGCCCTCGGTCAGGGTGCCGGTCTTGTCCAGCGCCAGCATGTCGATGCGGCCGGCGCTTTCCAGATGCTGCCCGCCCTTGATGAGGATGCCCGACCGCGCCGCCCGCCCGATGCCGGCGACGATGGAGACCGGCGTCGAGATCACCAGGGCGCCCGGACAGGCCACCACCAGAAGGGTCAGCGCGAGGCGAATATCCTGCGTCACCGCCCAGGCACCCAGCGCCAGCACCATGATGCCGGGCGTATACCATTGGGCGAAACGCTCGATCATGCGCTGGCTGGGGCCGCGTTCCTCCTGCGCCTCTTCGACGCGGCGGATGATCCGGGCCAGCGTGGTATCGGCGCCGATGCCGGTGGCGCGGATGCGCAGCACGCCATTTTCCGCGATGGTGCCGGCATGGACGTGGGAGCCGGGGGCTTTCTCGGCCGGGATCGGCTCGCCGGTGATGGCGGCCTCGGACACGGCGGCGTTACCGTCGATCACCTCGCCATCGACGGGGATGCGGTTTCCGGCGCGCACCAGCACGACCTCATTCGGCTGGACGGCACTGGCGGCGATCTCGACCGGCTGGCCGTCGCGGATCACAGTGGCGATCTCTGGCGCGGCCTTCAGCAGATCGGCCAGCGCGCCACGGGTCTGGCGCAGGGTGCGGGCCTCAAGCCAGGCGCCGAAGCTGAACAGGAACGTAACGGCGGCGGATTCCCAATATTCGCCGATGAACAGCGCGCCGATAGCCGCAACGGTCACCAGCAACTCGATCGAGAAATGGCGGATGCGCAGCGCCTGCACGGCGCGCCAAGCGATGTCGGAGCCGGCGACAAAGGCCGCCGTCACCATCGATGCCGCCCAAAGCCCGCGCAGGCCGAACCCGTAAAGGGCGATCAGGCCAAACACGATCAAGGAGCCGCTGATGATCGTCAGCCATTTGCGCTGGCTGGCCGGCTTGCGAAGGGTTGTCAGGATGGGGGTCAACATGCGGGGCCTCGTGATTTGAAGGCCCGGCCGCACGGGCAGGCGCGGCCGGGCTGGCAGGGATGGGTCAGAATGCGGCGGGGCGGGCCTCGTAGCCGGTGGATTTCACCGCCGAGACAAGGGCTTCGACCGGGGCGGATGCGGGATCATGCTCGACCTCGATACGGCCGGTGTTGAAATGCACCTTGGCGTTCGTCACGCCGGGGGTTGCCGCCAGCGCCTTTTCGATCTTGACGACGCAGGAGGGGCAGGAAAACTCGTCGCTGCGCAGGACGGTTCTGGTCATGGCTGGTTCCTTTCCATTGGTCCGCCGGATGGGGCGGTCATTGCTTCCCCCTCAAGATATGCTGTCCTTTCGGGATCAGGACTGGCAATTCGGGCAAGGAATCATTGCATGAATGCACAGGGGCAGGATTGGGACGACCTGCGGCTGTTTCTGGCCTTGGCGCGGGCGGGATCGCTTTCGGGTGCCGCGCGGGTGCTTGGCGTCACCCATTCGACCGTCTTTCGCCGCGATGCCGAACTCCGCGGCGATAGCGCGGGCGGCCTGTAGCTGCTCGCAGTTGGCATGTGATGCGCCGCATTCCGATGTCAGGAAGCCAAGCGATGGTCGGCGGTCGAGGAATATAATTGATCGAAGGGCCAAAGATTCCCGCGATCCGCCCGTCGAGCGGAACGATCACCGGCGTGCCCGCGCTCCAGAAGCGCAGCCAGCGCCAACGCCGCGCCAACGCCAAAGGCGATGCCCAGCTTTGGTGTAGCCTTCGGAGTTTCGGGACAGATGCGCGGCATGCTCCACTCTTGACCGGCGTCAACGAGCCTTAATCCTTCCTCCGATATACAAAGCACAGTGGCCACTATAGAAAGAACTCGCCCCGATGCAGAACATCAAGCTCACCTTCTGGGCACTCTTGGCGCTTTTGACGGCTTTGTGGCTGTTGGCGGAACCAACGGTATTCCAACCGGCCAATTTCTTCGCGCTTCGGGGAACGATGGTCCAGTACACTGGTATCATCGCCATGGCTGCGATGAGCGTTGCCATGATCCTGGCGCTGCGGCCGCGCTGGCCGGAACGGTGGTTCGGCGGGTTGGACAAGATGTACCGGCTGCACAAATGGCTGGGCATAGCGGCCCTCGTCGTCTCGGTGGTCCACTGGCTCTGGGGGCAGGGTCCGAAATGGGCGGTGGGCTGGGGCTTGATCGAGCGGCCCGTGCGCGGCGAGAGACCGCCCCTGGAAAACCCGATCGAGCAGCTTCTCATGAGCCAACGCGGAACGGCGGAGGGTCTGGGCGAATGGGCCTTCTATGCTGCCGTGCTGCTGATCGTGCTGGCACTCCTCAAATACTTCCCCTACCAGCTGTTCTATAAAACACACCGCTTGTTGGCGGCCGCCTACCTGGTGCTCGTGTTCCACGCTGTTGTGCTGACCACGTTCAGCTACTGGATGTCGCCAATCGGCACGGTAATGGCGCTGCTTCTTGCGGCAGGTACTTATTCGGCGGTGATAGTCCTGCTGCGCCGCGTCGGCGCGGGGCGGCAGGTTCGAGGCAGGATTGCCTCGCTCCAATACTATCCAGGTGTGAAGGCCCTCGAGACGGAGATCGAGGTGCCGCAGGGCTGGCCGGGGCATAAGCCTGGCCAGTTCGCCTTCGCCATGTCCGACCGTACCGAAGGGGCTCATCCCTATACGATCGCCTCTGCCTGGAACGAAAAGGATCGACGCATCACCTTCGTGACCAAGGAACTCGGCGATCACACCAGCCGTCTGCGCGAGAAGTTGAAGGTGGGAGATGAGGTCAGTATCGAGGGACCGTATGGCTGTTTCGACTTTGATAACGGTCAGCCCCGACAGATATGGATCGGCGGCGGCATCGGCATCACGCCGTTCATCGCCGGCATGAAGCATCTAGCGCAAGAACGGCGCATGCATCCAGACCAGCGTCCTCCCATGGTCGACTTGTTCCACACGACTGCCGACTACGACGAGAAGGCCATCGTCAAGCTGACAGAGGATGCTGTGGCGGCAGGAATCCGCCTTCATGTCCTAGTCGATGCCCGCGATGGCTTACTGACCGGCGAGCGTATTCGTGTGGCTGTGCCGGATTGGCGCGACGCCAGCATTTGGTTCTGCGGTCCGACGGGGTTCGGTGAGGCGCTGCGGCGGGATTTTTCCGCCCAGGGACTGCCGGTGGCGAAGCGATTCCATCACGAGCTGTTCGCTATGAGGTAAGCTTTAATAAGCCATTCAGCACAGCGCAGCAGCCCGGATTCCGTGTCGCGACGTGTTGCGAAAGTGGTATCCCCCTGCCCGAAGAGTTTTAAGACGGTCTCCTCGAGTTGGGCAGCGTAGAGGGACCGATTAATTCGTTGCTGCTCAGGACCGCTCTTTTCATGGCTGGTTCCTTCTTATGGTTTTCAGCGTAGCTACGGCAGTTATTGCCTATCCATTTGAGATATGCTGTCCTCTCAGGATCAGCATTGGTTAGGCTGACAAGGATTCCTTGCATGAATGCACAGGTGCAGGATTGGGACGATCTGCGGTTGTTTCTTGCCGTAGCCCGAGCGGGATCGCTTTCGGGCGCGGCACGGGTGCTGGGCGTGACCCATTCAACCGTTTTTCGCCGCATCGGCGCTTTCGAGCAGCGGATGGGTGTACGACTTTTTGACCGGCTGCCCGGCGGCTACGCCCTGACGACCGCCGGTGAGGAGATGCGCGATTCCGTGCTCCGCATCGAGGAGGAAGTGGCCGCGCTGGCGCTGAAGGTCACCGGGCAGGACCAACGGCCAAGCGGGATGATCCGTATCACCGCCACCGACCTGCTGGCTGTCGGGGTTCTTCCGCGACATATCGCTGCATTCCGGACGCAATGGCCGGGGATCGAGATCGAGGTGGTCGTTGCGGACACGGTGCTCGACCTGACGCGGCGTGAGGCCGATGTCGCGTTACGGCTGGGCAATCCGGGGCAGGAAACACTGGTAGGACGGCGAGTCGGGCGCTTGGCCTTCGCTGTCTACGTAGCGCCGGGCCCTTATGCGCGAGAACAGGGCGATCCGACCCATGGCGACTGGATCGGCTACGGCGCGGCCCATGGTCCGCTCAGCCGCAGCTTGGCGCGCTGGTGGCCGCAAATGCGGCAGGTTTACCGCACGAATTCGATCATCGCCGCCCATGCCGCGGCCCAAGCGGGCGTCGGTCTTGCAGCCTTGCCCTGCGTGGTTGCCGATTGCGACCCCGCACTGGTTCGCGCCGCCTCGTTGCCCGAGGATTTCATGCTGGATTTATGGATCCTGACCCATGAAGATCTGCGCCATACCGCGCGCGTTCGCATCTTCGTGGATTTTATGGCGGCGGCGCTGGCCGCCGACGCCGATCTGCTGGAAGGGCGCTGCCCGTGCAAGGCAAGACCGGCGGAAGCATAACGCCCCCGCCAGCTCGTTCTTCTGGACCGTGCTCGAAAGGCGTCAGTGAAGCGCCTGCCAGCCCGGATGTTCGAAATGCTCGCCATAGACGTTGAGCGCCTCGACGATCTTCACCGCGCCAGATTCCACCTCGCCGGCTTCCAGCGCCGAGACGCCGACCATCATCTCTCCGAGGACGGCATGGAACTGTTCGTCGACCTCCGGTTCGAGCACGCAGTTCTCGATCATGAAATCGAGCTGCTTCTGGACATCGGCGGCGACCTCCTTCGCAGCGTTGGCCGACAGGGCACCGCTATGGATGGCCTCCGCATTCTCGGCTATGGTGCTCCGGATTGCGGTCATGCCGGCGATCATATTGTCGTCGCCCCGCCACTTGGCGCCGTTGTTCAGCGTGATTTCGATCGTCGCTCCGCCATGATCATGGGATTGCGCAGCGGCTATCCCCGATACCCCCAGAGCAAGGGTGAGGGCAACGGCGAGGGCGGCGAGGGGTCTTGCGGTCTTCATAGTCGTCTCCTGTTGCATCGGTTCCGGCCGCAACGGGTGAACGCCGTCGGGCATGGGTTGAGGGTATGATGTCCATTTCCGGACAGGTATTCGCTAAAGCCGCAAGGCGCTCTTGCACGAACGGACAGGGCCTCGGGCGATGGCGGGATGATTGAGAAGGGCTTCCGTCCTTGCCTCGAACAGCGTCCCGACAGCATGTGTCCGGACACTGCCTGCTTCACGCATGAGAAACAGTGCATCGAGGCCGAGGCGCGCGGCGAGTTCACCGCCGGCCTTCGGACCCAGTACCATCAGTGCGGTCGCCCAGGCATCAGCCTCGGCACAAGTACGGGCGATAACCGTGACCGAAGCCGGCGACGACCGCAGCGGCCCGCCTGTTCTGGGGTCCATCGTGTGTGATAGGCGGTGGCCCTGAACGGTCACATGATGCCGGTAGTCACCCGACGTGGCGACGGCGGCGTTCTCCAGCGCCAGGATGGAATGAGGCGCGCGACGTTCGGGATCGGGCGCCTCGACGACGACGGTCCAGGGCATGCCGTCGGGCCGCAGCCCGGAGGCCCGCATCTCGCCGTCGATGCCAACAAGGAACCCGGTGATGCCGAAGCCCTGCAACATTTCGGCCAACCTGTCGACGCCGTAGCCCTTGGCGATGCCGTTCAGGTCGAGCGTGATGGGTGCATGTTTTCGCGCCAACCCGGCCGCGCGGTCGATCTCCAGCACCTCATGCGCGGGCGGGCGCGTGGTTACCATGGTCGCACGGATAGCACCGGCATCGGCCTCCTCGGGGCCGAAACCCCAGGCGCGCACCGCATCGCCCATGCCGATGTTGAAAGCACCGCCCGATACAGCCCCGATCCGCAGCCCGAGGTTCAGCACCTCGGCCAAGCCGGCAGGAACGGCCACCCAGGCGCCTGCCGGCGCCCGGTTTAGGCGCATTAAGTCGCTGTCGGGTTTCCATGTCGACATCGCGGCGTCGACCTCCGCCACGGCCGCCTGCAAGGCCGCCTGCACCGGGGCGGGGTCCAGCCCGGCATCGGCATGGAAAAGCGCCGACCAGCGCGTCCCCATGGTCGGGCCATTCAGGGCGTGGCGGATCGGATCAGTAGATGTCTTCGGCATAGCGCCCCTCCGTTTTTAGCGTGAGCGGGGTGAGGCCGGCCGGTGCGAGAATGTCCGTCAGCGCCTCGGCCACGCCCGAGGCCATGTCGCGCCCGCCGCAGACCATGATGCGCGCCCCATCCCGGATCAGCCGGATCAGTTCAGCGCTCTCGGCGCGCAGCACGTCCTGCACATAGCGCGGCTTCGCTCCCCGCGAGATGGCGGTGGTCAACCGCGCAAGACGGCCATCAGCCTGCCAGGCGGCCAGATCCTCACGATAGAGGAAATCGCTGTCGGGGTGGCGCATCCCGAAAACGAGATGAACCGGCCGCTTCCCCCTGTTGCCCCGGATGAACCCTGCAAGCGGGCCGATCCCCGTGCCGGCGCCGATCAGGATCAGCGGCGACTTTCCTCCTTCGTTATGGAAAGCGGGATTGTGCTGGACGAAGGCATGGATCGCCTGACCGGGCTCCAGCGCCAGAAGCTGCCCGGAGCAGAGGCCGCCGGGATGCTTGCGCACCACGATCTCGACTGACCCGTCGCGCCATCCGGATGCCAGCGAGTAGAAGCGCGGCAGGTCCGCACCCTCAGGCAGGACGCCGAGGAGATCACCGGCCTGAAACCGGCCAACGCCTCGACCTTTGAGCCGTTGCAGAAGCGTCGTCTCGGGCAGGGAAAAGCGCAGGATCGCGGTTGGCGCCTGCACGTCTATCCCGTAATCGCGGCGCGAGACTAGGACCAGCCGCTCCGTCACCGGCGGGGTTGGCACATGCTCGAGCGTAAGCTCGATCCCCAGCGCCGCTCCCAAGGCGCGGCCCCAGCGGACGAAATCCTGCGGCGACTGGCGATCGACCGCGTCGAAGGGTATCAATTGCGCCCAACCTTTGGCAGCAGCCAGCCGCGCGACTTCATCGGCGAACGCGCAGAACGCGGGGAAGCTGCGATCGCCGAAACCAAGCACGGCAAGCGGGGCCTCAGGGGCGGATTCCAGCGCCGCGAGGCGTTCAATGAACCCCTTCGCCGTGGCGGGAGCCTGTCCCTCGCCCCATGTGGCGGCGAGAATGACGAACCGTTCGGCCTGCGGATAGCGCGCCGGCTCGAAACCGGACATCGGCGCGACATGAACATGCTGGTCCGCCGTGGTCAGCGCATGTTGGAGCGTCGCAGCGAAACCCCAGGTGCTGCCGCCCTCCGAGCCCACCAGCAGGATGGTCCCAGCGCCTTCTGCAGGGTGATTGCCACGGAGACGCGGCCTTGACCGCCGCCCCGCGAACCAGAGCACAAGACCACTCACCCCCATTGCCGGCACGCCGAGCGCCATCACACCCAGCACGAGGCCGAGAGATGCGGCCCCCTGGCCGGTATGCAACATGTAGATAGTTTCAGATATCCGTTCCCACATCGTCAGTTCGGCCCAGGCCAGAAGCTCACCCGTCCCCTGATCGAGATAGCCGGTGCCGCGATTCGTCTTCAGGGTGAAGGCGTCCGTGGCGTCGCCAGGATAGGGAAAGCTCAGTTCGCGCAACTCCGTGATAGCAATCACGGAGAGTGGCTTCATCGCAGCAAGCGAGACCCCGGTGCTGCCGCTGACCTCGGTCGGAAAGGTCGGCGGTGCGGCTCCATCCGGCAGAAGATCGAAGGTCGAGGCAGCCATCCACAGTCCGGTCGCCGAGGACAGAACCAGCCCCGCGACCGCCACGCGGGCGATCCCAGTATGGATGCGGCTCGACGCCCGCCCGCGCAAAGGGGCGAACCAGCGCCGCCAGCCGCCCATGCGCCGCGCGACCAGCATTGCGCCGGAGGCCGACAGGACCAGCATCGCCGCCGCGCCGATGGCCATGGCGATACGGCCGGCATCGCCCAGAAACAGCGAGCGGTGAAGATTGGTCAGCCAGCGCCTGACCGGATCGGGATCGGCACTGGCGATGCCCTTGCCGGTCGCCGGGTCGATTACCGCCGCGCCGGGCGTGCCGTCGGCGAACCAGAACGCGGTGATCCGGCCCGACGGCGCGCGCCGGATCTGCTCCACCCCAGGATAGGCGGCCTGAATGCGTCCGGCGAGCTCGGCGACGGTCAAGCCTGCCTCGACCTGCGGCGTGGAAAGCCGCTCGGCCGCGGGAAAGACCGAGAGCGTCGCCCCGCTGATCGCGAGGACCATGACGAGAGCAAGGGCCAGCAGACCCGGCCAGCGATGCAGCATACGGATCATGGCACCGTCTCACATGTCGTAGCGGAGGCTGGCGACATAGCGGCGGCCAGGCACAGGCTGTCCCGCTCCTGCCGTCGTCAGCGGCACGGCGATGTCGTTCGGACTGTCGCGCATGTCCTCGACGGCGGCATCCACATGCAGCGTGTAGCCGGCATCGAACAGCGCATCGGCAAGGTCGAGGGTGATTTCGAGTGACCGGCCCGCGCCGACACTGGCGCCGGTGATGCCGTCGATCTGCGCCAGGCTGCCATCGATGGCGCGATACCAGTCGCTGAGATGTTCGTAATATTTCGACTTGCCGCCGGCCATCCACAGGGTTCCGGCATACGCCCCCTGCGCATCGGTGACGTAGAGGACGAGATAGGCACCATCGCCGCCGTACGTGTTCAAGGTGGTGGTGAGGGTAACCGGCCGGGCCATGGCAAGGCTGGGCGCCACCAGAGCCGAAGTCAGCGCGAGTGCTGCAAGGATGGATTTCATGTCTCTGCTCTCTTCTGCCTGATATGTCAGTTCACCCGCACAACGGGCGGGGTGCCGTTCTGGAACAGCGGATTGGAGGGGGGTGCCGACGGAGCGACGGTGGGTGCATTGCCGCGATCCCGCTCGCGGACCTGCTGGCCATCCCTGTGGCGCAACTTGACGACCTGCAACGTCGCGGGATCCAGTTTGGCCTTGATGCGACGGCCCTGGGCATCGCGTCCCTTGACCTCCCAGCAGCCGTCGTCCGCCTCGATCTTCTCAACATGCCAGCCGAGGCCGGTTGCCGCCTGCATCACCGCCTCGCGTGGTTGCCAGGCCCCCCGCTGCACGTGGCAGTCGTCACCAGCCAATGCCCCCGCCGCAGGCAATACCGCGAGAGCGGCTACGGCGATCAATAGAGTTTTCATGGTTCGAATGTCCTTTACGATCATCTCGGGAGGCACTCTCCCGGCTATGGCCAAGGCGACCGCCCGTGTGGAAAGGGGTCCTCCTCCATGACGAGGCGGACCCTTGCGGCCATCAGTTGCGCTTTTCAGGCTTGGTGCCGTCGCTCCAGCGTTTGACCTTGCCGTCGATCACCTCGAGCGTTCCGGGATCGACGGTCATCTTCAGGTTGTTGCCGCCCTGGTCGATGACGTTCAGTTCGTAGCAGCCATCGTCGAGTTCCATTTTCGAGATGGTCCAGCCGAACTCGTCGGTCACTTGAATGAGAGCTTCCCAGGACTGCATGTTCTCGGTCGGCACGTTGCATTTCTCATCGGCGAACGCGGCCCCGGTGGGAATCGCGAGGGCCAATGCGGCGGTGGTCAGGATGGTTTTCATGGCTATGCTCCTCAGCCTTGGTTGCCTGATGGAACCAATCTGGAGGGCGCTGCTGACGTGGTCCTGATCGCTGCGAAGAACCTGCGTCAGCTTCTCGTCAGCCTACCGAGACGAACCACAGCGGTTGCACAAAACAAATAGGCCCCGCCAGACAGGCGGGGCCGGAACAACAGCGGGAGTGCGTAACGATCAGGTCACATCATTTGCGCCAGGTAGGCGCTTTCGGCCCGTGACCATGGCTCGGAGCAGGTTCTCCCGATGGCGCCGTGAGGTGACGGCCACACCTCCAATATGCAAGGCCACGAGGACCAACGCCAGGTTGGCCAGCGTTTCATGCACCTCCTTCAAGGTCTTGTCCCCTCTGACTTCCCGGTTGCCATGCTCGCCCGCAACCGTCACCGCCCGGGCTTCCTCGATCGACTGTTCGAGCAGCCAGCCGCTCAGCGCGGTGCCGGAAAGCGTGACCATGAGTGCCACGATCATTGCGGCGCCGGCCGGGTTGTGCCCGAGATGGCGCTGCTCCCTCCCGCGCAACATGTCTCTGAGATATGCCAGCGTCGCGGCGGCGCCACGCACGAATTGCGCGAAGCGGGCATGGCGACTGCCGACGAAACCCCAGATCAGGCGGAAGGCAAGTAATGCCGCCACCGCATAACCGGCCGCCTCGTGAAGCGGCTGCACCTCGTCCGCCGCGAGCCATGCCACTGCAAAGGCGGCAACCAGACCCCAGTGAAAGCTGCGCACGAACGGATCCCAGACCCGCACCGTGCACATGGTATCGGCGACGTCCGGAACGTCACCGCCCTTCGTCGCCTCATTCATGTTTGCGCCCCCTGCCCTCACGGGAGTGCCGATCACCTCCGTCCTCGTATTCGATTTCGATCACCTGAAGCGTGCCGGGATCGACCGTCACCTCAATGCGACGTCCTTCCCGGTCTGTGCCTTTTATCTCGTAGCAGCCGTCGTCGATCTTGATGCGCCGCACCACCCATCCGTTCTCTTCGGCGAGCCGCACCACCGCGCCTCTTGGCTGCCAGTCGGCCAGCGGCACGACACAGCCGTCGTCGGCAAGTGCAGCCCCGGACGGAAGAGCCGCGAGAAGGGTGAGAATTGTCAGCGATCTCTTCATGGACCACACTCCGTATAACGGCCGATTGGATGAAATTCTGCGCGGCAAACCTGACGGGATGCTGAAGCTTACAGCGTTCCGCCATCAGCTTTGCGTCAGCCCACATCGCCATAATGGCCAAAGACAAATGAGTAGGAAGATCATGCGGATTCTGCTGATCGAGGACGACACCGTTCTGGGCGCTGCCGTGCGGGACCAGATCGCCACGGGTGGCCAGTCGGTGGACTGGGTCACGCGCTTGGACGCGGCCGGCGATGCGATGGCCGGCACCGGCTATGATCTGGTATTGCTGGACCTCATGCTGCCCGACGGACTCGGCATCACCTTCCTTCGTTCGCTGCGCACCGGCGGCGACGTGACGCCGGTAATCATCCTGACCGCGCTGGACCAGATTTCGGATCGGATCGAAGGGTTGAACGCCGGCGCCGATGACTATCTGGTGAAGCCCTTCGATCTGGCCGAACTGTCCGCGCGGATCGGCTCGGTCGCGCGGCGCTACAGCGGCAATCCCAACCCGATCATCGTCCACGGCGCGCTTGCCGTCGACCTTGCCTCGCGCAGCATCCGCCGCGACGGCCGTCCGGTACAGTTGACCGCGCGCGAATGGGCACTGTTCGAGGCGTTCCTCACCCGCCCAGGGCAGCTTCTGTCCAAGGCACAGCTTGAGGAAAAGCTCTATGCCTTCGATACCGAGGTGGAAAGCAACACCATCGAGGTCCATGTCAGCCGGCTGCGCAAGAAGCTGGGCGCCGAGGTGATCGAGACCGAGCGCGGATTGGGTTACCGGCTGGGTTCGCCATGACGATGCCGCGCAGCCTGCAAGCGCGGCTGGGGGTGTCGCTGGGCATCCTTCTCACGCTTCTGTGGATCGCCGCGGCCGCCGCCACGGCGGTTATGCTGCGGCACGAGATGGACAGGATATTCGACTCGTCGTTGCAGGAGGCGGCGCAGCGCCTGCTTCCGCTAGCCGCCGTCGAGATCGTCGGGCGCGAGGAGGAAGGGGTGACGCAGCATCTTGCCGACCTGCGCGAACATGACGAATTCCTTACCTATATCGTGCGGGACGACGACGGGCGGATCCTTCTTCAGTCGCATGAAGCCGACCCGGGCATGTTCCCCACATGGGACGGGCCGGGGTTCCGCACAACGGCGACCCATCGCCTCTATGGTGAGGATGCGCTCCAGGGCACGATCCGCATCACGGTCGCCGAGCCGCTCTCCCACCGCGCGGCGGCGGCGCGCGATGTCCGGGCGGGCCTGGGCTTCCCGCTTCTGGTGTTCATCCCGGCGGCCCTGCTGGCGATCGTACTGACCGTCCGCACGGGTCTGGCCCCGCTGCGCCGCTACCGCGACCGGCTGGCCGCGCGTTCGCCGCGCGATCTCGCCCCCGTCGCCTGCGACGATCTCCCCGTAGAGGCCGCCCCGGTGGGGGCAGCGGTCAATGTGCTGCTAGCGCAGCTCAAATCCACATTCGAGGCCGAGCGCACCTTCGCGGCCAACGCCGCGCACGAATTGCGAACACCGCTGGCAGGCGCGATCGCGCAGGCTCAGCGGATACAGGTGGAAACGAAAGATACCGACGCCTGCCACAGGGCTGCTGAGATCGAAGCCTCGCTAAAGCGGCTGGTCCGGATCGCGGAGCGGCTTCTGCAACTGGCCCGGGCAGAAGGCGGGCGGTTACGGCTCGATCACGTATCCGATCTTCGCATCACCGCCCGCCTAGTCGTGGACGATATCGAGAGGACAGCATCGAACCGGATCGCGCTCGCCCTGCCGGAGCGTCCAGTGATGTCCGACCTCGATCCCGATGCTTTTGGCATCATCTGCCGCAACCTCATTGAGAACGCCCTGCGGCACGGCGCATCTGACGAGCCGATCGAGATAAGCCTCAGTGAGGACGGCACGTTTCGCGTCGCCAATGACGGCCCTGTCGTGCCGACAGAAGCACTTGGCCGGCTGACCCGCCGTTTTGAGAGGGGGACAGCCAGAACGGAAGGCAGCGGGCTTGGTCTTGCCATCGTCGCCAGCATTGCAAACCGGATTTCGTCGCAACTCACCCTGCAATCGCCGAGACCAGGAGGCTCATCCGGTTTTGAAGCGGCCGTGGTTTTGCCGACGGCTTCACGGCAACCAATGCCGCCTCGCCAGGGGCGCCCCGCCTTCCGTTGAGTCCATGACCGGTCACCGGTTCTGAAATTGTATCGCGCTGTCTGATAGCTGAGACAGGATGTGTCCGTATGCATAAGGCGCACAATATTGATTCTTCTGAACAAAATTCAGTGCAAGCCCTTGGTGACATTGGCCCTGCAGACCAAGGTCGGCGCCGCAATATGAGAAGAAAGTTGGTTAAGTATTCACACCCCATTGAGCTTCGTCATCTTCGATATTTTATTGCCGCTGCCGAGTACGGTAGCTTCCGCAAAGCGGGAGCTGCCGTCGGTGTCCAGGAATCGGCTATCAGCCGCGGTATCCGTGATCTCGAAGATCTCCTCGGGGCCTCGCTTTTCCATCGGCATAGCGGTGGGGTACGTCTTACCTTTGCAGCCTCGTTAATCTCAGCGAGGCTTTCACGGCGATCCTTGATCGGCAGGTAGGTCAGATCGATATCGACCGACAGGCGGAGCAGATCGCGGTAGAACAGATTGATCGCCGTGCCGCCCTTGAGCGCGAATGCCTTTTCCTTCGCGACATGCGGGAGCAGGCGCACGAGCAGCGCGACTTGGATTTCATAATCCTCACGTGCCATCGCCAGCCTCAGTCGCTACGAATTCCTCCGGCACCACGATACGGTACCGTGGGTGTATCCTGCCGCCCTTTACCAAGGCGCGGTCGCCGCTGCCAAGGTTGAATTCCTCGGGATCAAGGCGCTTGCGCCATGGGTGGCCGTGGCGATCAGCGAAGACGAAGAACAGCCGCCTCACCTTGATCTTCCTGCAACTGTACAGCAGCGCCGACAGCATCTTCGGGCGCAGCGTCGTCAGGCTCTCGAATACCATGTCGAGGTTGTGAAAGCTTTCATGGTCGGGCAGCTCATCGATAGCTTCGAGGATTGCCCGTTCGGGAGACGACATCCTGAGCTGCCAGTCCCAAGGAAGGGTTTGCCCGGCATCCGTGGTATCATCGGGAAGGCCCAGCTTCGGATCGCCAAAAAGAGACCTGCTGCGCGTCTCGATCGGCGCGTTCAGCGGCAGCTTCGAAAGCCAGTTCGGTATCGCTTCGCCATAGACCCATACCGGGGCGTTGCCGCCCAGGCGCAGGTAATGACCGTGACCCTGCTGGGCGAGCGCCGTCATGCCACCGACATGGACATCGTAGCGCATGATGTGCTGGACTGAGAGCAGGCAGATCTTCCAGTCGATCGTATCCGAAGCAGAAGTGCCCGGAAACGGGCGACGGAAAAGGCCTCGGGTAACTCGCTCGAGCCAGCCGCGCTTGACATAGTCGCGAAAGGTCTCGTAGGCGACACCATGCGCGGTGAGCCACGCGGCATCGATCAGATACCCTGTGGGTACTGCATCAAGAACCTTCTTCAGGTTTTGAGATCTTTCGGTCGCCATGACGCTTATGATGGCATATTTTCAAAGCAGACACCATGAGTCTCTTTAAAAAAAGTCCAACTACGGTGCTCCAAGCACTCCAATCA
>NZ_JAEN01000034.1:0-21823 GCF_000518925.1 Paracoccus sp. J39
CGTTACTCACCCGTCCGCCGCTAACCCCGAAGGGTTCGCTCGACTTGCATGTGTTAGGCCTGCCGCCAGCGTTCGTTCTGAGCCAGGATCAAACTCTCAAGTTGAAAGCCACCGAAGCAGCTATCCTTGACAGAAGAACCTTGCACATCTGTCACCCGCGACTAGCGGGTGATCATCTCTGCTTGTCGTTCCACAAAACGTGAACCGTCAAACAGTGAAGCTGACACCTGGATCATCGGGTTCCCCCTACCAGGCCGATATGCAAACTCCCTCGCCGAAAAACGACCAGACCGCCCGCATATCCCTTCAGATATACCATAATGTCAAAAAGCAGAGGAAACGAACTACCCGAACCGCACCAAATTCATGGCGAAGTCCAAGCCATCCATTCCCAAGATTTCCGGTCCTTGCCGCGCCCAGCGCCGCTAGATCCGTCCGCCGCAGCGCCTTGCTGCGTCGGTGAAGCGGTATCTAGGGGCTGCGGATGCGGCTTGCAAGCGGAAAAATGCGCCCTTCCGGAAGAAAAATGGCAAGCCAATGATTTCATGTCATTTTTCTGTCGCAGATTCGGGCAGATAATTCCCGCCCTGCCGGGCCTTCGGGCAGGCCGTGAAGCGGGAACGCATGCGGGCGGGCCGATTGCGCCGCCGAGTCGGACCGGGATGCACCGCCGGCCCCGCCACAGGATCGCTTCGGAAGCGGCCGGAAAAGAAAAACGCGGCCCCGAGGGACCGCGTCTGCATCGCCTGGAAGCGGGGATCAGCGCTTCGAGAACTGGAACGAGCGGCGCGCCTTCGCCTTGCCGTATTTCTTCCGTTCCACCACGCGCGAGTCGCGGGTCAGGAAGCCGGCCGCCTTCAGGGCGGCGCGCAGCGAAGGTTCGTGCAGCTGCAGCGCCTTCGAGATGCCGTGCTTGACCGCACCCGCCTGGCCCGACAGGCCGCCGCCGGCGACGGTGGCGTAGACGTCATACTGACCCGAGACGCCGGCAACCTCGAAGGGCTGGCGCAGGATCATCTGCAGCACCGGACGGGCGAAATATTCGGCCATGTCCTTGCCGTTGACGGTGACCTTGCCCGAACCCGGCTTGACCCAGACGCGGGCGACCGCGTCCTTGCGCTTGCCGGTGGCATAGGAACGGCCCAGCGAATCGCGCTGCGCCTCGCGAACCGGGGCAGCCGCCGGAGCAGCCGTCGCGACCGATTTCAGATCGTCGAGGGTTTTGATGTCTTCGGCCATGGCTTACGCGCTCCGGGTATTCTTGGCGTTCATGGACTTGACGTCCAGGACTTCGGGCTGCTGGGCCTCATGCGGGTGCTCGGCACCGGCATAGACGCGCAGGTTGGTCATCTGCTTCTTGCCCAGCTTGTTGCGCGAGATCATGCGCTCGACGGCCTTGATCACCACGCGCTCGGGATGGGCGCCTTCCAGGATCTGGCGCGCGGTGCGGTGCTTGATGCCGCCCGGATGGCCGGTATGCCAGTAGTATTTCTTGGCATCGCGCTTGTCGCCGGTCATCTGCACCTTGTCGGCATTGATGATGATGACGTTGTCGCCCATGTCCATGTGCGGGGTGAAGGTCGGCTTGTGCTTGCCACGCAGGCGCATCGCGACGATCGAGGCAAGGCGGCCCAGGACGACGCCCTCGGCGTCGATCAGGATCCACTTCTTCTCGATCTCCGCCGGTTTCGCGGTATAGGTTTTCATCTGTCGGTCCCTTTGGGGGCTGTAATTCGAGATGGCGGTATATCGGCGAAAGCCGCGCGCAGGTCAAGCGCATCACGCCCCTATTCCAGAAGCGATTTCATATACTTGCAAAATAGGTATTTAAACACCGCATCGCAAGCCCCGCCGGGGTCAGCGTTTCGGCGGAATCGAATAGGTCATCGAGCAGCGCGCCACCGGCTCCTCGGCGCCCGCGGAACGGATCAGCACCTCGCCCACGGCCAGCGCCCGCCCCAGCTTCAGGATGCGGCAATCGGCCAGAAGGTCGCGCCCCGCCGCTGGCTTGCGCATGAAGTCGATCGAGGCGTTGGTGGTCACCGCCAGCGCCACCTCGCCGATCCGGGCCAGGATGGCCAGGTAGATCGTCACGTCGGCCAGCGCGAACATGGCCGGGCCGCTGACCGTGCCGCCCGGGCGCAGGTGCTGATCGTCCACCGCCAGCCGCGCGGTCAGCCGCGCCTCGTCCAGGGATTCGACCCGGACCTGCCCGGCCACCTGCGGGAACGCCCTGCCCAGGAATTCGTTCAGCGCCTCGCGCCCCATCACCAACGCCATGCTTCCCCCCTGCCGGAACGGCGGCTAGACTGCCCGGCAAAGCCCGGAAAAGACAAGCCTCGCCGTGGCGTCAGGAGGAATCGCATGAAGGACGGCAACCCCGAACCGCTGGTGCTGCGTCAGGACGACGGTCCTGTCGCGCGCGTGATCCTGAACAGCCCGATGAATTACAACGCGCTCTCCACCGCGATGATCGATGCGCTGTCGGATGTGCTGGATGAGATCGCGGCGAATGACGGCATCCGCGTGGTGGTTCTGGCCGCGCGCGGCAAGGCCTTCTGCGCCGGGCACGACCTGCGCGAGATGCAGGGCGCGCGCAATGACGAGGACGACGGCCGCGCCGCCTATGGGCGGCTGTTCTCGCGCTGCGCCGAGATGATGCAGAAGCTGCCCGCCCTGCCCCAGCCGGTCATCGCCGAGGTGCAGGGCATCGCCACCGCCGCGGGCTGCCAGCTGGTCGCCAGCTGCGACATGGCCGTGGCGGCCGAGGACGCGCGATTCGGCGTGAACGGGGTCAATATCGGGCTGTTCTGCTCGACGCCGATGGTGGCGCTCTCGCGCGCCATCCCGCCGCGCGCCGCCTTCGAGCTGCTGGTGACGGGCGAGTTCATGGACGCGGCCCGGGCGCGCGAACTGGGCCTGATCAACCGCGTCGCCGCGTCCGAGGCGCTGGAGGCCGAGACGATGGCGCTGGCCCGGCTGATTGCCGGGAAACTGCCCGCCGCCGTGCGCATGGGCAAGCGCGCTTTCCATGTCCAGCGCAGCCTGGGTCTGGCCGAAGCCTATGAGGTCGCCGGCGCAGTGATCTGCGAGAACATGCTGCTGCCCGAGACCGCCGAGGGCATCCAGGCCTTCCTGGAGAAACGGCCGCCGAACTGGGACTAACCCAGTGCCGCCAGCCAGGGAAAGGTCTCCAGCAGCCAATAGGCGAAGGCCGGGAAGGCTCCGGTCAGCAACGCCACGCCGACCACGACCAGCAGCCCGCCCATGATGCGCTCGATCAGCTTCAGATGCGGCTTGATGCGGTTCATCAGGCCGATGGCCCGGTTGATGAAGATGGCCGACAGCAGGAAGGGGATGCCCAGCCCCAGCGCATAGACCGCCAGCAGCGCCGTGCCCTTGCCCATCGCGCCGCCAGTCGCGGCCAGCGACAGGATCATGCCGAGCTGCGGCCCGATGCAGGGCGTCCAGCCGAAGGCGAAGGCCAGGCCCAGGACATAGGCCCCCAGCGCGCTGCCGCCCCGCTCCTGCGTGTCGATGCGCGCCTCGGCATCCAGGAAGGGGATGCGGATGAGGTGCAGGAAATGCAGGCCCAGCAGGATCACCACCACCCCGGCGCCCCGCGCCAGCAGATCCTGCCACTGCAGGAACATCCGCCCGAAGGCCGAGGCCGCCATGCCCATCAGCAGAAAGACCGTGGACAGGCCCATGACGAAGAACAGCGCCGGCACCACGGCGCTGCGCTCGCCCGATTTCAGCCCGCCGACCCCGACCCCGGTCATATAGGCCAGATAGGGCGGCACGATCGGCAGCACGCAGGGCGACAGGAAGGACAGGATCCCGGCCAGCAGCGCGACCGTCGCGGCGGGCAGGAAGGCGGCATCTACTAGCTCGATTCCCAACATGGCCGGCACCTTGGCGCAAGGAAAGGGCGCGGGAAAGCCCCGCGCCCGTCACTCTTTCGTGGAAGGCTGCGACAGATCAGCCCAGGGACCACCAGCCGCGGCGCTTGGGACGCGGAGCCTCCTCGGTCATCACGGGCTCGGAAGCGGGTTGCGCTTCGGGCTCGGGCGCGATCTCGGCGGGCTCCTCGTCCGGTTCGGCTTCCACCGCAGCATCAGTGGCTTCGGCTTCGGCTTCGGCTTCGGCTTCGGCTTCGGCTTCGGGCATATCCGCGGCCGGCGCCTCATCCGCAACAGGCTCGGCGGCAGACTGCCCCGGCACGGCGGCTTCCGGTTCCGGCTCGGCCGGCCCGGTCTCGGCGGTCGCGGGCAGCTCTTCCGCCACGGGCTCGGCAGCGACCGGCTCGACCGGAGTCCCCTGCAGATCCACCACCTCTGCAGTCGCGACCGGCTCGGCCGCGGCGGCCTCCGCCTCGGCCGGCTCATCGGTCTTGCGGCGGCGCGAGCGGGTGCGTCGGCGCGGCTTCTCGGCCTCTTCCGCGACCGGCTCCGATGCGCTCTCGGCTTCAACCGGGGCCGCCGCCGTCACCTCGGCTTCCGCAGGCTGCTCGGTCTCCTCGGTTTCCGAAACCACCTCCTCGCCGTCCTCGGCGTGATGCGCCTCGCCCTCGCCGTTCTTGCCGCCCCGGCGACGACGGCGACGGCGGCGGCGCTTGCCGCCATTCTCGCCATCGCTGCCCTCGGCACGGCCGTCCTCGGCATGATCCTCCTCGGCGGTCTCCTCGACCTCTTCCTCCTCGGCCGGCTCCTGGTCATCGATCAGCGCCATCAGCCGGGCATCGACCGAGACCACCGGCGACACAATCTCGGGCACGTTGCGGGTGGCGGTCTTGAACTTCTCGATGGCGAAATCGGGCGAGATCAGCGCCGGATCGGCCTCGACCCGGACCGAGAGACCATAGCGCGCCTCGATCGTGGCGATATGCTCGCGCTTGGCGTTCATCAGGAAATTGGCGACCGCGACCGGCGCCTTGACCAGCACCTCGCGCGAACGCTTGCGGGTGCCCTCTTCCTCGATGGCGCGCAGGATGGTCAGCGCCAGGCTGTCGTCCGAACGGATCAGCCCGGTGCCATGGCAGTGCGGACAAGGTTGCGTGGTCGATTCCAGCATGCCCGGCCGCAGCCGCTGGCGCGACATCTCCAGAAGGCCGAAGCCCGAGATGCGCCCGACCTGGATGCGCGCCCGGTCGGTCTTGAGCCGCTCCTTGAAGCGCTTCTCGACCGCGGCGTTGTTCTTGCGCTCCTCCATGTCGATGAAGTCGATGACGATCAGGCCCGCAAGGTCGCGCAGCCGCAGCTGGCGCGCGATCTCTTCGGCGGCTTCCAGGTTCGTCTTCAGCGCGGTTTCCTCGATCGAGCCTTCCTTGGTGGCCCGGCCCGAGTTCACGTCGATGGCGACCAGCGCCTCGGTCACGCCGATGACGATGTAGCCGCCGGATTTCAGCTGCACGACCGGGTTGAACATGCCGCCCAGATAGCTTTCCACCTGATAGCGCGCGAACAGCGGCATCTGGTCGGTGTAATGCTTCACGTTCTTGGCATGGGACGGCATGATCATCTTCATGAAGTCCTTGGCCGTGCGATAGCCGCGCTCGCCCTCGACCAGCACCTCGTCGATCTCCTTGCTGTAGAGATCGCGGATCGTGCGCTTGATCAGGTCGCCTTCCTCATAGATCGGCGCCGGGGCGATGGACTTGAAGGTCAGTTCGCGGATCTGCTCCCACAGCCGCATCAGGTATTCGTAGTCGCGGCGGATCTCGGTCCGCGTCCGCTGGCTGCCGGCGGTGCGGATGATCAGGCCGGCGCCTTCCGGCACCTCCAGCTCGCTGGCGATCTCCTTCAGCTTCTTGCGGTCGGCGGCGTTGGTGATCTTGCGGGAAATCCCGCCGCCGCGCGCCGTGTTCGGCATCAGCACGCAATAGCGGCCGGCCAGAGACAGATAGGTGGTCAGCGCGGCGCCCTTGTTGCCGCGCTCCTCCTTGACGACCTGGACCAGCATGATCTGCCGGACCTTGATCACTTCCTGGATCTTGTAGCGGCGGGCGCGCGGCTTGCGGGGGGGCGAGATTTCCTCGGCCACGTCCTCTTCGGCGACGGATTCGATGCCGTCATCCTCGCCGCTTTCCTCGGCGCTGTCCGCAGCCGGTTCCGGCTCCGGCGTCGCGGCAGGCTCGGCGGCAAGGCCCTCGACCGGGGCAGCATCGCCCTCGGAGGGGTCCACCACGGCCATGCCGGCGATCTCGTCCGAAGCCAGCACGGCATCACCGCTTTCGGCGGCAGCGGCCTTGGCCGGCTTGCGGCGACGGGGGCTGCGCTTTTTCTCACCCTCGTCGGCCTCGGCGGCGGCAGCCTGGCGCTCTTCCTCGATCAGCGCCTTACGGTCGGCGGCGGGGATCTGGTAATAATCGGGATGGATCTCGGCAAAGGCCAGAAAACCGTGGCGGTTGCCGCCGTAATCCACAAAGGCGGCCTGCAGCGAGGGTTCGACCCGCGTCACCTTGGCCAGATAGATGTTGCCAGCAAGCTGCCGCTTGTTGACCGTCTCGAAATCAAATTCCTCGACTTTGGTTCCATCGACCACGACAACCCGAGTTTCCTCGGAATGCGTGGCGTCGATCAGCATTTTCTTTGACATGTTTCCGTCTTTCGGGCAGCCGCATCGGCCCGCACACTGGCGGGGGCAAGGTCCGGCTGCCGCATGAGAGGACAGCGAAGGCCGCGCCGCCAGCAGCAATCGCGGCGGTCAGGGTCTTGCCCTGCCGCCGTGCCCGATCAAGCTGCGTTGCGCGATCCATCGCGTCTGTTTACCTTTCTTGGCCCATCCCGCTTGCGCGGTCCGGGCTGCGATCACGGATGCCCAGAGGCCCCTTGGGGCGTGGGCAGGATTTTCCGCGCGTGGCACCACCGGCACTTTTCGGGTGTCGCGGCTGGCTGGCGCGCTGCGAAACTGGCGAGGTCGAGCAACCATAAGTTGTGGCGCCCACCCTACTCGGGCAAGATAGCGGGGAAGGGCCCGCCGTTACAATGGGTTTTTCAGCCAAGGCCAGGATTCGCCGATCCGGCGGACCTGCCGCCCTCCGCCCGCTCAGAGGTAATCGCCCCGGCTCAGCCCGTATTTCGCCATCTTTTCGTTCAGCGTCCGGCGCGGCAGGCAAAGCTCGTCCATGACGGCGGCGATGCTGCCCTTGTGGCGGCGCATCGTGTTGTCGATCAACATCTTCTCGAAGCTTTCGACATATTCCTTGAGCGGCTTGCCCTCGGTCGTCGTCGCCTCCTGCGTATCCTCGCCGTCCGCCATCAGCAGCGAGGCGATCGAGCCCGAGCCGCGGCGGTTCTGCAGGACCGCGCGCTCGGCCACGTTGATCAGCTGGCGCACATTGCCCGGCCAGGGCGCCTGCAGCAGCTGCGCCGCCTCCTGCGCCGTCACCTGCGGCGGCTCGCAGCCGTATTCCTCGGCGAATTGCTCGGTCATGCGGGTGAAGAGCGTCAGGATGTCCTCGCCGCGCGAGCGCAGGGGCGGCAGGGTGATCTTCAGCGCGGTCAGGCGATAGAACAGGTCGGGCCGCAGCGAATCCTCGGCCCGGCGCCCCTCGCCGCGCGCGTTCGAGATGGCGATGATCCGCGTCTCGGCCGGGCTGCCCTGGTCGGCGATAAAGGCCAGCAGCCGCGCCTGCAGCGGGTCGGACAGCGCCTCGATATCCTCCAGGCACAAGGTGCCGCCGCGCGCCTCCTCGACGGCAGGCAGGCCGTTTTCGACCGGGCCGAACAGCTTCGCGGCCAGCACCTCGTCGTTATAGGCCGCGCAGGAGATCGGCACGAATTTCTTGCTGGCACGCGGCCCCACGGCATGCAGCGCATGCGCGACCAGCGTCTTGCCGGTGCCGGTCTCGCCGTCGATCAGCACATGGCCGTCGGCCTGGCCCAGGTCCAGGATATCCTCGCGCAGCCGGTCCATCACCGGGCTGGCGCCGATCAGCTTGGACATGACCTGCTGGCCTTCGGAAAGGTCGCGGCGCAGGGCGCGGTTGTCCAGCGTCATGCGCCGGGCCTGGCTGGCCTTCTTGACCAGCTCGGTCAGGCGCTCGGGGTTGAAGGGCTTTTCCATGAAGTCCATGGCACCGATCCGCATCGCCTCGACCGCCATCGGCACGTCGCCATGGCCGGTGATCATGATGACCGGCAGGCCCGAATCGATGCCCATCAGCCGCTTGAGGAAAGCCATCCCGTCCATGCCCGGCATGCGGATGTCGGAAATCACCACGCCGGGCCAGTCCGCGCCGATCACCTTCAGCGCCTCTTCGGCGGTGGCAAAGGTCTCGGCGTCAAAGCCGGAAAGCGCCAGCCACTGGCTGATCGATTCGCGCATGTCGGGTTCGTCATCGACGACGGCTATCTTCAAAGTGCGGCTCATGGGCCTTTACCTCTTTCCATCATTCCGCCGCCAGCCGCGTCCCGGCCTTGCGGCCAGGATCGTGCAGCGGCAGCTCAAGCTCGAATACGGCGCCCCTGCCCCCTTCGTCCGAGGCGTTATGCGCCGTCAGTCGCCCCCCGAAATCCGCGGCGATGCCCGACGAGATCGCCAGCCCGAGACCGGTCCCCTCCCCAGGCTTCTTCGTGGTGAAGAAGGGTTCAAACAGATTTTCCAGGTCCGATACACCCGGCCCGTTGTCGCGCACGGACAAGAATGCGTGAGAGCCCGAGCTCACGGTGATCTCGATGGCCGGGTCGCGGATGCCCTTGATCGCGTCGATGGCGTTGCGCAGCAGGTTGATGATGATCTGCTCCAGCCGGATGCGGTCGCAATAGACCATGACCGGATAGCGCGGGATATTGCGCTGCAAGCGGATGGTGCGGCTCCGCAGCTGCGGCTCCATCATCACCAGCGCGCTGGACAGCGCGGCACGCAGGTCCACCGGCTCGAAGGCCTCGCCGCCCTTGCGGGCATAGGATTTCAGCTGCCGGGTGATGGCGCCCATGCGCTCGACCAGGTCGTCGATGCGCTGGAAGCTGGACAGCGCCTCCTCGGCCCGGCCGCGCTGCAGCAGAAGCCGCGCCCCGGCCAGATAGGTCTTCATCGCCGCCAGCGGCTGGTTCAGCTCATGGCTGACGCCGGCCGACATCTCGCCCAGCGCGGCCAGCTTCGATGATTGCTGAACGGTCTGCTCGGCGACGCGCAGCTCTTTCTGCATGCGCTCGCGCTCGGCGATCTCGCGAGTCAGGCGCAGGTTCAGCGCCCGCAGATCGGCCGATTCCCGCATCCAGGCCGCCGATTCCACCCGCGCCCGGCGCGACAGCAGATAGAACACCGCCGCCAGCAGGATGGCGAAGCCCATGATGACCATGGCCAGAACCGCATTCACCCGCTCGCGCACCGATTCATAGGTGGTGAAGGCGATCATCTTCCAGCCGCGGAACGGGATGCGGGTCTCGGACTGCATCACGGCGCGGCCCTTGACATAGGCATCGGCCGGCGGCGCGGCCCAATCCGCCGTGACCTGGAAGGCCCGCGCGATGGCCGAGGGGGCCGAGCGCACCGCCAGCGCCTCGGGCAGGGTCAGGCCGCGCCAGCGCGGCTCGGTCGACAGGATGATCTGCCCGGCGCTGTCGGTGACCGCGATGGCGTCCGATATCCCGGCCCAGGACCGCACCAGCCGGGACAGATCGGCCCCGACCACCACCACGCCCAGCGTGCGCCCGTCCGACACGACGGTGCGGGAATAGGTGAACTCATAGGCGCCCTGCGGCGAGGGCGAGACGGTGAAGACCGTATCCTTGGACCGCAACGCCTCGACGAAGAACGGCTCCTGCACGTAATTGGTGCCGATCAGGTGGCGGTTGGTCGATCCGACCACCCGACCCGAGGCGTCCAGCAGCTTGATCGAGGCCGCCGCAATCTCCTTCTGGGCCGAGATCAGCCGCGCCGAGGTGCCCGAGAAATCATTGCCCGACAGGGCCGAGATCAGCGCCGGGTCGCGCGCCAGCAGCAAGGGCACCACCGAGGTGCGCTGCAGTTCCGACAGCAGGTTGCCGGTATACAGCGCCGAGCGCAGCTCGGTGCGCACGCGCGTCGTCTCGGAAAACCGCGCGGTCAACCAGGCATTGGTGAACCAGACCGTGCCCGCAGCCACGATCAGCAGCACGGCGATCGCGCCGCGCAGGCCCCAGCGACTGGTCATAGCCGCCCTGCCATCCGGGAATCCGGTGGAATCGTCTTCCTCTCGCATGAGCCTCCGGCACCGCCCCCCATGGGGATCGATGCAGTCTAGTGCGCGAAGGGTCGCCGCTCAAGTCAGGCCGCGACAAGCTCCTGAACCAGCGAGGCGAACAGCCGCGCGCCATCGGTGCCACCATGCGCCGGATCGGCGGCACGTTCGGGATGCGGCATCATGCCCAGCACCCGGCGGTTTTCTGACAGCACCCCGGCGATATCCTCGACCGAGCCGTTGATCCCCGGCGCGTAGGTGAAGGCGATGCGGTCCTGATCCTTCAGCGCCGCCAGCCCTTCGGCATCGATCTGGTAATTGCCGTCGTGATGCGCGACCGGCACCCGGATCTCCTCGCCCGCCGCATAGGCCGCGGTGAAGGGGCTGGCCGAGGTCGCGACCTTCAGCACCACCTCGCGGCACAGGAAACGCAGGCCGGCATTGCGCATCAGGGCGCCGGGCAGCAGGTTCAGCTCGGTCAGCACCTGAAAGCCGTTGCAGATGCCCAGCACATAACCGCCGCGCGCCGCATGGGCCTTGATCGCGCCGGCGATGGGCGAATGCGCGGCGATGGCACCGCAACGCAGGTAATCGCCAAAGGAAAACCCGCCCGGCACCGCGACCAGATCCGTGTCGGCAGGCAGCGCCTCGTCCTTGTGCCAGACGCGCGCCACCGCGGCCCCCGCCTGCTCCAGCGCAATGGCCAGGTCGCGGTCGCAATTCGATCCGGGAAAGGTGATGACGGCAGCTTTCATGGCGGGCCTCCGGGATAAATGCCTCGCGCCTCCCATACTGCAAGCCGGCGCGACTGTTAAGCGGCTTTGCACGGCCGCCGGGCTACTTCGTTCCCAAAACACTCAAATCCCCGACACCCGCGCCCGCCTTTCACCGTTTCCCAAATACTCATGTGGCGGCGCCACAAGCGAAAAGGGCCGGGTCTGCCCCGGCCCTTCGCAATCCTGCGCGACGGATCAGCCCGCCAGCGCCTTGTTCAGGTATTCGTCGACCTTTTCCAGGTAGCCCATGGTGGTCAGCCATTTCTGGTCCGGCCCGACCAGCAGCGCCAGGTCCTTGGTCATGTAGCCGTCCTCGACCGCCTGCACGGTGACCTTCTCCAGCGTCTCGGCGAAATTCTTCAGCGCCGCGTTGTCGTCCAGCTTGGCGCGGTGCTTGAGACCGCCGGTCCAGGCGAAGATCGAGGCGATCGAGTTGGTCGAGGTCTGGTTGCCCTTCTGGTGCTCGCGATAGTGGCGCGTCACCGTGCCATGCGCGGCCTCGGACTCGACGATCTTCCCGTCCGGCGTCATCAGCACCGAGGTCATCAGGCCCAGCGAGCCGAAGCCCTGCGCGACGGTATCCGACTGCACGTCGCCGTCGTAGTTCTTGCAGGCCCAGACATAGCCGCCCGACCATTTCATCGCCGAGGCGACCATGTCGTCGATCAGGCGATGCTCGTAATGGATGCCCTTCTTCTTGAACTCGGCCTCGAACTCTTCCTCGTAGACCTTCTGGAACAGATCCTTGAAGCGGCCGTCATAGGCTTTCAGGATGGTGTTCTTGGTCGAGAGATAGACCGGATAGCCGCGGTTCAGCCCGTAGTTCATCGAGGCGCGGGCGAAGTCGATGATCGACTGGTCGAGGTTGTACATCGCCATGGCGACACCGGCGCCCGGGGCCTGATAGACCTCGTGCTCGATGGTCTCGCCATCCTCGCCGACGAACTTGATCGTCAGCCGGCCCTTGCCCGGGAAGCGGAAATCGGTGGCCTTGTACTGGTCGCCGAAGGCGTGGCGGCCGACGACGATGGGCTGGGTCCAGCCGGGGACCAGGCGCGGGACGTTCTTGCAGATGATCGGCTCGCGGAAGATCACGCCGCCCAGGATGTTGCGGATGGTGCCGTTGGGCGACTTCCACATCTTCTTCAGGCCGAATTCCTCGACGCGGGCCTCGTCGGGGGTGATGGTGGCGCATTTCACGCCAACGCCGTATTGCTTGATCGCCTCGGCCGCGTCCACGGTGATCTGGTCTTGAGTGCGATCACGCTCCTCGATGCCGAGGTCGTAATATTTCAGGTCGATGTCCAGATAGGGAAGGATCAGCTTCTGCTTGATGAAGTCCCAGATGATCCGGGTCATCTCGTCGCCGTCGAGCTCGACGACGGGGTTCTCTACCTTGATCTTCGACATGGGTGGTCCCTTCGATTAGGATTCGGCTCGGTGGCGCTATAGCGGCATTTAATGCGAAAGGAAAGCCCGGTATGCGATTGCATACCGATCAATGCGGCCGCTTCGGCAGAAAGGCGTAAAGCAGCAGGGCCACCAGCCCGCATGCGCTCGCCCGCAGCGCGAAGGAACTGGTGAAACCCTCGCCCACGCCAAGGAACGAACGGCCAACCGTCAGGCCGACCAGCAGCAGGAAAAGCCAGGGCTGTTCAGCTCGCCGGATGCCATGCGGAAAGGACAGCCGCAACGCCAGCAGGCAAAGCAGGACCAGGCCCAGCGCCTCGCCGATGCCGATCACCCGGGCTTCGAGGCGCGAAACGGCGCGGAAAGCCTCGAAGCCGCTGCCCGGCGCATAATCCCCGGCGATCAGCGCCGCCGCTAGCCGCAATCCGTGATCCAGCGCGCCCATCCCCAGCACGCATAGCGCAAGCGCGGCCAGCCGTCCGCCCATGTCAGCCCCGGAAATAGACCCGCGCGCTTTCGCTGAGCCAGGACCACAGCGTCGGCGCGCCGCGTTCGATACGAACCCCGACGCGCTCGACCAGCTGTTCGTAGGTCACGCGGTATTCGACCCAGGTGCCCCCGCCCGAGGCGATGTTCTGCATCACCGGCTGCGCCCGGTCGAGCGACTTGGCGAAGACCGCGTCGGGGGTCTCGTTCGCCTCGAACTCGGTCCAGAGCATGCGCAACTCCCGGCCCTGCGCCGCCGGCAGCAGGCCGAAGATCCGCCCGGCGGCGGCCTGTTCGGCGGCCAGCTGCGCCGCGCCGTGATGCGCCGCGCCGCCCTGCGCGTGGATCGGCACGTCGCCGGTATCGATCTCGACCAGATCGTGGATCAGCAGCATGCGGATCACCCGGCCGATCTCGACGCCCTCGCCGGCATGGGACGCCATGACCAGCGCGTAAAGCGCGAGGTGCCAGCTGTGCTCGGCGCTGTTCTCGCGCCGCGAACGGTCGCAGAGCAGGCTGGCGCGCAGCACCGATTTCAGCCGGTCCGCCTCGGCCAGGAAGGCCAGGCGCTGCGCCAGTTCCCCCTGCGGCGCGCGGCCATCCAGCAGGGCCTGCGCGGCCTGCATCGCCTCGGGCCATTCCGACCACAGCCGCCGGGCGCGGCCCGATGTCATGTTGTCGCGGACGATGGCGACGTGATCGGCCAGCGGCTCGGGCGCGCAAAGCACCTGGAACAGCGGCTGTATGTGGTCCATGCGCTTGGCCATGCGGGCATCCGGGCTCTCGCCGGCCTCGAACTCCCGCCACAAGGCCAGCAGCGCCTCGCCGCCGGGCAGCATGCCGAACAGCCGGCGCGCGGCGGCTTCCTCGGCCGCCTGCACGGCGGCCGCGTCATGGGCCAGATGAATCGGATGGTCGCCGCAATCGATCTCGACCAGGTCGTGCAGCAGCAGCATGGCGATGGCGCGGTCCGAGGCGCCGAAGACCAGCGCGTAAAGCGCGACGTGCCAGCTGTGCTCGGCGCTGTTTTCCGGCCGCGACAAGTCCATCAGCACATTCGCCCGCTCGACGGATTTCAGCCGGTCGGCCTCGGTCAGGAAAGCGAATTGCAGGGTCAGGTCGGTCATGTCGAATGTTCGGGGCCGGCATTGCCGGCCCCGTTTCCTAGCGCGTGTTCTCGGTCAGGCGGCGGCGCACATAGGCCTGCACCGTGTCGATCATCGGCTTCATATGCACCTCGTCGTCGCGGAAGAAGTGGTCCGCGCCCTCGATCTCCTCATGGGTGATGGTGATGCCCTTCTGCTCGCGCAGCTTGGCGACCAGCGCATGGGTGTCCTTGGGCGGCGCCACCCGGTCGGCGGTGCCGTTGATGATCAGCCCCGAGGACGGGCAAGGCGCAAGGAACGAGAAATCATACATGTTCGCCGGCGGCGCGACCGAGATGAAGCCGGTGATCTCGGGCCGCCGCATCAGGAGCTGCATGCCGATCCAGGCGCCGAAGCTGAAGCCCGCCACCCAGCAATGCTTGGAGTTCGGGTTCATCGCCTGCAGGTAGTCCAGCGCCGAGGCGGCGTCCGACAGCTCGCCGATGCCCTGGTCGAATTCGCCCTGGCTGCGGCCGACGCCGCGGAAGTTGAACCGCATGACGGTGAAGCCCATGCGGTGGAAGGCGTAGTGCAAATTGTAAACGACCCGGTTGTTCATCGTGCCGCCATATTGCGGATGCGGGTGCAGGATGATGGCGATGGGGGCGTCGGGCGCGGCTTGCGCGTGATAGCGCCCTTCGAGACGACCTTCGGGACCGGGGAAAATCAGTTCGGGCATGGGCTTCCTTTGAAACTCGGGTTCCTTGACCCAGTGGCGTCGCGGCTCTAGATCGTCAATCTGGGAAGCGCGCCCGACATAGGCAAGACGCATTCAAGGACGGCGCCGGGGGAATTAGCCCCTGGCTCGCGCGTCGTCAATGGTTTGCGGCGGGAGGAGAGGCAAGATGAAACTGTCCACCAAGGGACGTTACGCGATGGTCGCCCTGGTCGATCTGGCCATCGCCAAGGGCGACGAGCTGACCTCGCTGGCCGAGATCTCCAAGCGGCAGGACATCTCGCTGCCCTATCTGGAGCAGCTTTTCGTGCGGCTGCGCCGCGCCGGGCTGGTCGATTCCGTACGGGGACCGGGCGGCGGCTACCGGCTGGCCAAGGCGCCCGAGACGATCCGCGTGGCCGATGTGCTGGAAGCGGTGGACGAAACCGTCAGCGCGCTGCATGTCGGCGCCGGCGCCTCGGGCGGGGTCTCGGGCTCGCGCGCGCAGACGCTGTCGAACCGGCTGTGGGAGAGCCTCTCGGCGCATGTCTACGTGTTCCTGCACAATCATACGCTGGCGGACGTGGCAAGGAACCAGCTGCTGCCCTGCCCCGCCCTGCCCAAGATCCTCTCGATCGTGGACGACTAGGCCATGCGGGTCCTGGTCGCCGGTCTGGGCAATATGGGGCGCAGCCATGCTCTGGCCTGGCTGAAGCAGCCGGGGGCCGAGGTCATCGGTCTGGTTAACCGCTCGCCGGTCGATCTGCCCCCCGAGCTTTCGGCGATTCCGCAAAGCCAGGATTTCCACGAGGCGCTGCAGCGCCTTCGCCCCGACGTTGCGGTGATCGCCACCTATTCCGACAGCCATGCCGAATATGCCATCGCCGCGCTGCGCGCCGGCGCGCATGTCTTCGTCGAAAAGCCGCTGGCCACCACGGTCGAGGACGCCCGCCGCGTGGTCGAATGCGCCGGTGAGACCGGCCGCAAGCTGGTCGTCGGCTACATCCTGCGCCACCATCCCAGCTGGCAGCGCCTGATCGCCGAGGCGCGCGCGCTGGGCGGGCCCTATGTGTTCCGGTTGAACCTGAACCAGCAAAGCTCGGGCCCGACCTGGCAGGTGCACAAGGCGCTGATGCACACCACGCCGCCCATCGTCGATTGCGGCGTGCATTACGTCGATGTCATGTGCCAGATCACCGACGCGCCCCCGGTCGAGGTGCGCGGCATGGGCCTGCGCCTTTCGGACGAGATCGCGGCCGAGATGTATAACTACGGCCATTTCCAGGTGATCTTCCAGGACGGCTCGCTGGGCTGGTACGAGGCCGGCTGGGGGCCGATGATGTCCGACACCGCCTTCTTCGTGAAGGACGTGGTCAGCCCCCGCGGCGCCGTCAGCATCCGCATGCCCGAGGACGCGCGCTCGGACGATATCGACACCCATACCCGGACTGCCACCCTGCGGCTGCATCGCGTCGGAGAGCCGGATCAGGATCTCTCGATGCGGGACGAACCCGGCCATCAGGAGCTTTGCGACGCCGAGGCCGCCTTCATGGCGCGCGCCATCGCCGGGGACATGGATCTGGACCGCCACATGCGCGACGCGGTTTCCTCGCTGGCCGTCTGCCTGGCCGCCGACGAATCCGTCCGCACCGGCCAGCCGGTGCGATTGCGCATCTGACCCCCGGAACGCGGCCGCCGTCACGCCCCTGTCACGCTTCCTTGCGAAATGCGGGACATGGCCCTAAATGAGCCCTTCGTTTCCCGCTTTCACGGTCGCAAGACCAAAGGACCCGCGCCATGTCCGACCTGCAGACGCCCTATTACCTGATCGATCTCGCCAAGCTGCGGGTGAACATGGAGCGAATCCGCTATCTGCGCGAACGCTCGGGGGCGAAATGCCTGCTGGCGCTGAAATGCTTCGCCACCTGGTCGGCCTTCGACTTCATGCGCGACTTCATGGACGGCACCACCTCGTCCTCGTTGTTCGAGCTGCGGCTGGGGCATGAGGAATTCGGCAAGGAGACCCATGCCTATTCCGTCGCCTGGGCCGATCACGAGATCGACGAGGCGCTGGGTTATGCCGACAAGATCATCTTCAACAGCCTGGGCCAGCTTGACCGCTATGGCGCGCGGGCCAAGGCGCGTGGCATCGCCATGGGGCTGCGGCTGAACCCGCGCTTCTCGACCAGCGGGTTCGACCTGGCCGACCCGGCCCGGCCCTTCTCGCGCCTGGGCGAATGGGATCTGAACCGGCTTGAGGCGGCGCTTGACCGCATCTCGGGCGTGATGATCCATTACAATTGCGAAAATGCCGATTTCGAGCTGTTCGACGCGCAGCTCGACCGGATCGAGGCGGAGTTCGGCGGCTTCCTGGAAAAGCTCGACTGGGTCTCGCTGGGCGGCGGCATCCACTTCACCGGCGAGGGCTATCCGCTGGACAAGCTCGCCGACCGGCTCAGGGCGTTCTCGGAAAAGTTCGGCGTGCAGGTTTTCCTGGAACCGGGCGAGGCCAGCATCACCCGCTCGACCTCGCTGGAGGTGACGGTGCTGGACACCATCCACCACGGCAAGGACGTGGCCATCGTGGACAGCAGCATCGAGGCGCATATGCTCGACCTGCTGATCTATCGCGAGACGGCGAAGCTGCCGCAGGAGGGCGAGCATCCCTGGCAGATCGCCGGCAAGACCTGCCTGGCCGGCGACATCTTCGGCGAGGGCCGCTTCCCTGCCCCGCTGAAGGTCGGCGACCGGATCAGCATCGCCGATGCCGGCGGCTACACCATGGTCAAGAAAAACTGGTTCAACGGCGTTCCCATGCCCGCTATCGCCATCAAGGCCGAGGACGGAACGATCCGCGAGGTTCGCCGGTTCACCTACGACGACTACAAAGCCAGCCTGTCCTGACCAGGCGCAAGCCATCCCCTTTCCTTAGCCCCCGAAAAGGAGACTGAATTGGCCAAGAACGTGCTCATCATCGGCGCCGGCGGCGTCGCCCAGGTGGTCGCGCATAAGGTGGCGCAGAATGCCAAGGAATTCGGAACGCTGCATATCGCCAGCCGAACCGTGTCCAAGGCCGAGAAGATCATCGCGAGCATTCGTGAGAAAGGCCATTCGGTCGCATTCGCCGCCCATCCGCTGGACGCGATGGACAGCAAGGCGGTGGCCGAACTGATCCGCCAGATCGACGCCGGCATCGTGATCAACGTCGGCTCGGCCTTCATCAACATGACCGTCCTGCAAGGCTGCATCGAGACCGGCGCGGCCTATATCGACACGGCCATCCACGAGGACCCCGCCAAGGTCTGCGAGACACCGCCCTGGTATGCGAACTACGAATGGAAGCGCCGCGAGGATTGCGAGAAGGCCGGCGTCACCGCCATCCTGGGCGCGGGCTTCGATCCGGGCGTGGTCAACGCCTATGCCCGGCTGGCCGAGGACGAATATTTCGACAAGATCGACTCGATCGACATCGTGGACATCAATGCCGGCTCCCACGGCCGCTATTTCGCCACCAATTTCGACCCCGAGATCAATTTCCGCGAATTCACCGGCACGGTCTATTCCTGGCAGGGCGGCGAATGGCGCACCAACAAGATGTTCGAGGTGGGCCGCGAATGGGACCTGCCCGTCGTCGGCAAGCGCACCGCCTATCTGTCCGGCCATGACGAGGTGCACAGCCTCTCGGCCCGCTACAAGGACGCCGACGTGCGCTTCTGGATGGGCTTCGGCGAGCATTACATCAATGTCTTCACCGTGCTGAAGAACCTCGGCCTGCTTTCCGAGCAGCCGGTCAGGACCGCCGAGGGGCTGGAGGTCGTGCCGCTGAAGGTGGTCAAGGCGGTGCTGCCCGACCCGGCCAGCCTGGCGCCCGATTACGAGGGCAAGACCTGCATCGGCGATCTGGTCAAGGGCACGCTGGACGGCAAGCCGGGCGAGGTCTTCATCTACAACGTCGCCGACCACAAGGACGCCTATAACGAGGTCGGCAGCCAGGGCATCAGCTACACGGCAGGCGTGCCGCCGGTCGCGGCGGCGATCCTGGTCGCGCGCGGCACCTGGGACGTCAAGAAGATGGCCAATGTCGAGGATCTGCCCGCCCGGCCCTTCCTTGAACTGCTGGGCGAACTGGGCCTGCCCACCCGCGTCATCGACGCCTCGGGCGATCATCCGCTGTAAGCGGCCCGCCCGCTTGCCGAAAACGCCCGCGGCGGGGAACCCGGCCGCGGGCTTCGCGTTTCCCCCGCGCGGAACGGGGGAGGGTCGGATGCCGCCAGATCAGCAACGCAGCAGCCACATGTTTCCCTTTTCCCCGCCCTCGGACAAGGGCGTGGCCAAGGTCGCCAACTGGGCGGTGATCGGCATCTTCGTCATCCTGCTGTTCAGCTTCTTCGCGCAGGCCCGCAGCTTCCTGATGCCGGTGACGCTGGCGATCCTGCTGTTCTTCGTCTTCATCCCGTTCCGCCGGCTGATGGAGCGGCTGGGCATCGGCGCCGTGGTCACCGCCGCCATCGTCTCGTTGGGACTGGTGGTGGCCGTGGTGCTGATCGGCTTCATCATCTCGGGGCCCGCTAACCGGCTGATCGAGAACGCGCCGCAGATATCCGAGCGGCTGGAGCAGCGGTTCACCGAATTGCGCAGCAATTTCCGCGGCATCGAGCGCGCGGCCGAGAAGATCGACGAGATCGCCGGCGGTGGTGCGTCCGCACCCGAACCCGCCCCCGCCTCCGGCGAGACGCCGCCCGATGCGACGCTGACCGGCACCCTGAGCACGGTGCCCGCCCCCGGCGCCCCGCAGACGCCCGACCAGCAGATCCAGGTCGAGGTGAATGCCACGCCGCCATCCTCGACCCTGGCCAGCGTGCTGGACCTCGGCCCCGCCTTCGTCGGCCAGATCATCTTCACGCTGTTCTTGCTGTTCTTCCTGATCTCCTCGGGCGACCTGCTTTACCTGAAGATCGTGCAGAGCTTTGATTCCATGCGCGAAAAGCGCGCCGCCTACCTGGCGCTGCGCGAGATCGAGGACAGCCTGGGCACCTATCTGGGGGCGATCACCCTGATCAATGCCTGCCTGGGACTGGCCATCGGGCTGGCCATGTGGGCCTGGGGCATGCCCAGCCCGGTGCTGTTCGGGCTGGCGGCATTCCTGCTGAATTTCATCCCCTATCTGGGTTCGGTCACCGGCATCATCATCGCCACCCTGGTCGGCCTGTTCGTCTTTGACGGCCTGTTCGCGCCCCTGATGGTGGGGCTGACCTATCTGGCGATCACCGCGCTGGAGGGGCAGTTGATCACCCCCTATTTCGTCTCGCGCCGGTTGCAGCTCAATACGGTGGTGGTGTTCCTGACCGTGGCGCTCTGGGCCTGGCTCTGGTCGGTGCTGGGCATGATCGTGGCCGTGCCGCTGCTGGTGGTGATGCGGGTGCTGGCCGACCACATTCCCGGCCTGCAGAAATTCGGCAATTTCCTGGCCGGCGAGGACCCGCCCGCGCTGGAGGACGAGGACGAGGAAGAGGCGCGCGAACTGGTCGAGGCCGGCGACGAGGCGGAGGATGCCGCCGCGGCTTCGGCGGCGACCATGGTGCTGGCCACCAAGGATTGATCGCGACGGCTCTGGATAATTGGCGAAAACATGGCATGATCGCGACGCCATTCATGGACGAATCGCGACATGCCCGAACACGACCCCTCCGCCGATCCGAACCAGCCGCGACTGCGCATCGGCTTCCTGCTGACCCCGCGCTTCACGCTGTCGGCCTTTGCCACCTTCGTGGACGTGTTGCGGCTGGCGGCCGATGACGGCGACGGCTCGCGCCCGATCCGCTGCCGCTGGCGGGTGCTTTCGTCGGACATGACCTCGGTGCAATCGTCCTGCGGCATGCGCATCGAGCCCGAGGAACGGCTGGGCGACCCTGCCCGCTTCGATTACATCATCACCGTGGGCGGGCTGATCGACGGCGGGCCCGGCCTCTCTCCGGACCAGGCCGCCTTCCTGCGACGGGCCGCGGCAGCGCGGGTGTCGCTGGGCGGGCTCTGCACCGGCGTCTTTGCCATGGCCCGAATCGGGCTGATGGACGGCTATCGCTGTTGCGTCAGTTGGTTCCATCATCAGGATTTCCTGGCGGAATTCGAAAAGATGCGCCCGGTCTCGGACCAGATCTTCGTGGTGGACCGCGACCGGATCTCTTGTTCGGGCGGGGTCAGCGCCGCGCATCTGGCGGCCTTCCTCGTCGATCGCCACCTGGGACGGGCGGCGGCGCGCAAGGCCCTGTCGATCCTGATGATCGACGAGCCGATGGCCGGAGACCGTCCTCAGCCTGGTCTTCCGCTTGAGCTGCATGCGCGGGACCCTCTGGTGCGGCGGGCGCTTCTGGCGATGCAGCAGAACCTGCACGCGCCGCTGCCGATCGCGCGCATTGCCCGCGACCTCGGTGTGGGGCGGCGCAAGCTTGAGCGGCATTTCAACGCCGACCTGGGCATCCCGCCGGCCGATGCCTCGATCCGCATCCGGCTGGCGCAGGCGCGCATGCTGCTGGCGCGCACCGACCGCACCGTGACCCGCATCGCCGAGGAGACCGGCTTCTGCGACGCCTCGCACCTGATCCGCGTCTTCCGCGAGACCGAGGGCAGCACGCCCGACCTCTGGCGCCAGAGCCGCGGCCTGCCGGCCGGGGAGGCGCCCTAGCCGCCCGTTGCACGGCCCTTTGCGGCAACGCTGGCGCCTCTGCCGGATAATGGCCGGGCCATTCGGATGAGGAGAGGGACAGATGCCGAACAAAGCCACAGTCAGGGGGGTGCTGGTGGACGCGACGCTCGCCCCGGTCGCCGCGGGCAAGATCGTCGCCACGCTGCAGGGCTCGGACATTTTCGACGGCGGGGTGCGGGTGGTGACGCAGAAGGTCGAGGCGACCACGAATGCGCGGGGCGAATGGGCGCTGGCGCTGATCGTGAACGGCGAGGGCGAGACGGCGGGCACGAGCTGGACCATCGAGGGCTACAACCAGTATGTGGCCAAGGTCTTCGAGGCGAAGGCGCTGTTTCTGGCCTCCGGCCTGGAGATCACCCTGGGCGACCTGGAAAAGACCAGCGCNCAGAACCTGAAGGCGGCGCGCGAGGCCGGCCTCGCCCGGCTGATCCTCGCCGCCGATTACGACAGCTATCAGGCCATGCCGGAAAACCAGAGGCGCCA
>NZ_JAEN01000035.1:0-18402 GCF_000518925.1 Paracoccus sp. J39
GCCATGTCCATTGAATCGCTTGAGAAACATCCTGTTCCGTCTGGCTTTGCTGCTGCGCATGCGGGGCCTGGGGATTATGCGCGGCTCTATGCCGAATCGCTCTCGGATCCCGAGGGGTTCTGGGGGCGCGAGGGGCTGCGGCTCGACTGGATCGAGCCCTATTCCAGGGTGAAGGACACGGATTTCACCATGGGCCGGGTCTCGATCAAATGGTTCGAGGACGGGGTGCTGAACGCCTCGGTGAACTGCGTCGACCGCCACCTGCCCGAGCGGGCGAACCAGACCGCGATCATCTTCGAGCCGGACGACCCGGCCCGGCCGGCGCGCCACATCACCTATGCCGAGCTGTCCGACAAGGTGAACCGCTTCGCCAACGTGCTCTTGTCGCAGGGGGTGATGCGCGGCGACCGGGTGGTGATCTACCTGCCGATGATCCCCGAGGCGGCCTATGCCATGCTGGCCTGCGCGCGCATCGGCGCCATCCATTCCATCGTCTTCGCCGGCTTCTCGCCCGACGCGCTGGCCAACCGCATCAACGACAGCGGCGCCAAGCTGGTGATCACCGCCGACACCGCGCCGCGCGGCGGCCGCAAGACGGCGCTGAAGTCGAACACCGACGCGGCGCTTCTGCATTGCTCGGACCGGGTGCGCTGCCTGGTGGTCAAGCATACCGGCGACCAGACCACCTGGATCGAGGGGCGCGACGTGGACGTGCTGAAGCTGATGGAGGAGGTCAGCCCCGACTGCCCGCCGCGGCCGATGGGGGCCGAGGATCCGCTGTTCATCCTTTACACCTCGGGCTCGACCGGCAAGCCCAAGGGGGTGGTGCATTCCACCGGCGGCTACCTGCTGTTCGCGGCGATCACGCATCGATACGTCTTCGACTATCGCGACGGCGACGTGTTCTGGTGCACGGCGGACGTGGGCTGGGTGACCGGGCACAGCTACATCGTCTACGGCCCGCTGGCCAACGGTGCCACGACGCTGATGTTCGAGGGGGTGCCGACCTGGCCCGATGCCGGCCGCTTCTGGGCGGTCTGCGAGAAGCACAAGGTCAACCAGTTCTACACCGCGCCGACCGCGATCCGGGCGCTGATGGGGCAGGGGCCGGAATGGGTCGAGAAATACGACCTGTCCAGCCTGCGGGTGCTGGGCACGGTGGGCGAGCCGATCAACCCCGAGGCCTGGGTCTGGTACGACCGGCATGTCGGCAAGGGGCGCTGCCCGATCGTGGACACCTGGTGGCAGACCGAGACGGGGGGCCACATGATCACCTCGCTGCCGGGCGCCATCGAGACCAAGCCGGGTTCGGCGACGCTGCCCTTCTTCGGGGTCCGGCCGGTGGTTCTGGATGCCGCGAGCGGGGCGGTGCAGGAGGGCGACCCGGCCGAGGGGGTGCTGTGCATCGCCGACAGCTGGCCTGGTCAGATGCGCACGGTCTGGGGCGACCACCAGCGTTTCATGGAGACCTATTTCCAGCAATATCCGGGCTATTACTTCACCGGCGACGGCTGCCGGCGGGACGAGGACGGCTATTACTGGATCACCGGGCGGGTGGACGACGTGATCAACGTCTCGGGCCACCGGATGGGCACGGCCGAGGTGGAATCGGCGCTGGTGGCGCATGAGAAGGTGGCCGAGGCGGCGGTTGTGGGCTATCCGCATCCGCTGAAGGGCCAGGGCATCTATGCCTATGTGACGCTGATGAACGGGGTGGAGCCCAGCGACGAGCTGCGCGCCGACCTGGAGAAATGGGTGCGCACCGAGATCGGGCCGATCGCCAAGCCGGACCTGATCCAATGGGCGCCGGGTCTTCCGAAGACGCGTTCGGGCAAGATCATGCGCCGCATCCTGCGCAAGATCGCCGAGGACGATTTCGCCGCCCTCGGCGACATCTCCACCCTCGCAGACCCCGCCGTCGTCGACGAACTCATCGAAAACAGAATGAACCGGCACTGAACCGGGCACGGAAGATGCCCCCGGCCCTTTTCCGCCGGGGGAACGGAGGGGCGCAACCACGCCGGAAAAGACGGAACGACATGTCTGAAAAAGGGAGGATTCAAGGACATGAGTGACAGACAATCGTCAAACGCCTATTGGCAGGCCAACCTGAGGCTGATCTGGCTGTGCATGATCATCTGGGCCCTGGTCTCCTATGGTTTCGGGATCATCCTGCGGCCGTTGGTGGCCGGCATCTCGGTGGGGGGAACCGACCTGGGGTTCTGGTTCGCGCAGCAAGGCTCGATCCTGGTCTTCATCGTGCTGATCTTCTTCTACGCCTGGCGCATGAACAGGCTTGATGCCGAACACGGCGTGGACGAGTGAGGAGCATCCGATGAGCCAGTTCACCCTCAACCTTCTTGTCATCGGCGCGTCCTTCGCGCTTTACATCGGCATCGCGATCTGGGCCCGCGCCGGCTCCACGGCCGAATTCTATGCCGCCAACCGCGGCGTCAGCCCGGTCATGAACGGCATGGCCACGGCGGCCGACTGGATGTCGGCGGCCTCGTTCATCTCGATGGCGGGCCTCATCGCCTTTACCGGCTATGACAACTCGACCTATCTGATGGGCTGGACCGGCGGCTATGTGCTGCTGGCGATGCTGCTGGCGCCCTATCTGCGCAAGTTCGGCAAGTTCACGGTGCCGGAATTCATCGGCGACCGCTTCTATTCCGGCACGGCGCGGATCATCGGCGTGATCTGCCTGCTGATCATCTCGATCACCTATGTGATCGGCCAGATGACCGGCGTCGGCGTGACCTTCTCGCGCTACCTTGAGGTGTCCAGCTCGACCGGGCTGTGGATCGGCGCGGCGCTGGTCTTCGTCTATGCCGTGCTGGGCGGGATGAAGGGCATCACCTATACGCAGGTGGCGCAATACATCGTGCTGATCATCGCCTATACCATCCCGGCGGTGTTCATCGCGCTGCAGCTGACCGGCCATGTGCTGCCGCAGACCGGGCTGTTCGGCACGCTGAACGCATCGGACACCAAGTTCCTGGCGACGCTGGACCAGGTGGTCACCGATCTGGGCTTCCGCTCCTATACCGGGCATCACCAGTCGACGCTGGACATGGTGCTGTTCACCATGGCGCTGATGATCGGCACCGCGGGCCTGCCGCATGTCATCATCCGCTTCTTCACCGTGCCGAAGGTGGCCGATGCGCGCAAGTCGGCGGGCTGGGCGCTGGTCTTCATCGCGCTGCTCTATACCGTCGCGCCGGCGGTGGGTGCGATGGCGCGCTTCAACCTGACCGCGACCATGTGGCCGGGCGCCGAGACGGGCCAGACCTTCAGCCAGCCCGCCGTGTCGCTGGAGGACATCCAGAACCGCGAGGATCTGCACTGGATGCGCAACTGGCAGGTGACGGGCCTGCTGAACTGGGAGGACAAGAACGGCGACGGCCTGATCCAGTACTACAACGAGGCCGGGGCGGCGAACGAACAGCTGGCCGCGGTGATCGCCGAGCAGGGCCTGCAGGGCAACGAGCTGACCACGGTGAACAACGACATCATGGTTCTGGCCAACCCGGAAATCGCCAACCTGCCGGGCTGGGTCATCGCCATCGTCGCCGCCGGCGGCCTGGCGGCGGCGCTGTCCACCGCGGCGGGCCTGCTGCTGGCGATCTCGGGCGCGGTAAGCCACGACCTGATCAAGGGCGCGATCAACCCCGGCATCAGCGAGAAGGGCGAACTGTTCGCGGCCCGCGTCTCGATGGCGGTCTCGATCCTGGTGGCGACGATCCTGGGGCTGAACCCGCCGGGCTTTGCCGCGCAGACGGTGGCGCTGGCCTTCGGCCTGGCGGCAAGCTCGATCTTCCCGGTGCTGATGATGGGCATCTTCTCGGCGCGCATGAACAAGGAAGGCGCGATCGCGGGGATGCTGGCCGGCGTCATCGCGACGCTGGTCTACATCTTCACCTACAAGGGCTGGTTCTTCATCTCGGGGACCAACATGCTGCCGGATACCGCGGATGCCTGGCTGTTCGGCATCTCGCCGGCCTCGTTCGGCACGGTCGGTGCGGTGATCAACTTCGCGGTGGCCTATCTGGTGTCCAGCGCCACCAAGGAGCCGCCCGCCGAGGTGCGCGACCTGGTCGAGTCGATCCGCATCCCGCGCGGCGCCGGCGGGGCGCAGGCCCACTGACGAACGGCCGCGCCCCCTGCGGGGCGCGGCCTTTCCGCCGATCGGCAGGGCAGGACATGAACGACATCGCCGCATTCATCGCCTCGGTTCATCCCTATGACAGCCTGCCGCAGGACGAGCTGGCGCGGGCTGCGGCGTCGTTCAGGCGCAGGACCTATCCGGCCGGCAGCGTGATCTATCGCCATGGCGACCGGCTGGCGGGGCTTTACCTGATCGAGAGCGGCCTGGTCCGGGTCTCGGATGCCGCCGGGGATTCCGTTTCGGAACTGGTGGCGCGCAATTCCTTCGGCGAAAGGGGCCTGCTGCGCGACGGGGTGGCGGTGACCACCGCGACGGCCGTCGAGGATGCGACCGTGCTGATGCTGCCCCGCGCCGAGCTGATGCGGCTGATCGGCAGCCATCGCGCGGTGGCGCGCTTCTTCGACCGCAGCGGCCTGCCCGGCGGCCGCGAGAGCGATCTGGGGCTGCTGAAGGTCGGGGACCTGATCGGGCGGCAGGCGCCGCTGGCCTGCACGCCCGAAACCCCCGCCATCGAGGCGGCGCGCGCCATGCGCGACGCCCGCGTCAGCAGCATCGGCGTGCTGGACGGGGAGCGGCTGGTCGGGCTGGTCACCATCCGCGACATCTCGAACCGCATCGTCGCCGAGGGGCGCGACTTGAACGTGCCGGTCGCGCAGGTGATGACGCCCGATCCGATCACGCTTTCGCCCTCGGAGCTGGGCTATGACGTGCTGAACATCATGCTGGAGCGCCGCATCGGCCATCTGCCGGTGGTCGAGAAGGGCCGTTTCGTCGGCATGGTCAGCCAGACCGACCTGACGCGGGTGCAGGCGATCTCGGCCTCGGCGCTGATCCGCGACATCGCGCAATCCGAGGATGTCGGCGGCATGGCGGCGGCGACCGCACGCATCCCCGAACTGCTGGTGCAACTGGTCAACGGCCATCACCGGCACGAAACCGTCACCCGCATGATCACCGATATCGCCGATGCGGTGACCCGGCGCCTGCTGGTCATGGCCGAGGCGCGGCTGGGGCCGCCGCCCGGCCCCTGGCTGTGGGCGGCCTGCGGCAGCCAGGGACGGCAGGAACAGACCGGCGTGTCGGATCAGGACAATTGCCTGATCCTCGGCGACGATTGCGACCCGGACGATCCCTGGTTCGCCGAACTGGCACGCTTTGTCTGCGACGGGCTGAACGCCTGCGGCTATGTCTATTGCCCCGGCGAGATGATGGCCGTCACGCCGCGCTGGCGCCAGCCGCGTCGGGTCTGGCGCGGCTATTTCCGCGACTGGATCGCCCATCCCAGCCCCGAGGCGCAGATGCTCGCCTCGGTCATGTTCGACCTGCGCGCCATCGGCGGCGAGGCGGCGCTGCTGGACGGGCTGCAGGCCGAGACGCTGCGGATGGCGGCGAAGAACTCGATTTTCGTGGCGCATATGATCTCGAACGCGCTGAAGCACCGCCCGCCGCTGGGGCTGATCGGCGGCTTCGCGACCGCACGCACCGGCGAGCATCGCAACCAGATCGACATGAAGCTTAGCGGCGTCGTGCCGGTGTCCGACCTGGCCCGCATCTATGCGTTGCAGGGGCAGCTGACGCCCGTCAATACCCGCGCCCGGCTGGTCGAGGCGCAGGGGGCGGGCATCATCTCGGGCAGCGGCGCGCGCGACCTGATCGCGGCCTATGACCTGATCCAGACCACGCGGCTGGAAAACCAGGCCGCGCAGATCCGCGCCGGCGAACGGCCGGGCAACCACCTGTCCCCCGCCGCGCTGCCCGACTTTCAGCGCAGCCACCTGCGCGACGCCTTCGTGGTGGTGCGGGGGATGCAATCGGCGCTAGGCCACGGCAAGGGAATGTTGGGATGAGGGGTATATGACCGGGATCGGGGTCGAACTGCTGGGCGTGATCGCGGTCGGCGTGGGCGCGGCGGCGCTGCTTTATGCCGGGATGCACCTGCTGCGCAAGCTGGGGTGGACGCCGGCGCGCTGGCTGCTGCCGGCGGGCATCGGCCTTGCGATGGTGGCCTATGCGGTCTGGAACGACTACGCTTGGTATGACCGTGCGGTCGCCCGGCTGCCCGCGGATGCGCAGATCCTGCTGGTGGGCCGCGACAGCCAGCCCTGGGCGCCCTGGACCTATCTGGCGCCGGTGGTGATCCGCTTTGCCGCCCTTGATCCGGCCGGCATCTCGGAGACCGCCGAGGGCATCCGCCGGGCGGGGATCACGCTGGTCGAGCGGCGCGGCCCGACGCTGGTCGTGCCGCAGGAATTCGATTGCGCGAAGGGTCTGGTCCGGCCGGCGCGCGGCGCATGGTCTGCGTCCGGCCCCTCGGATCCGGCCTATTCCGCCGTCTGCGGGGGAGGAGGCTGATGGCAAGGATCCTTGTGGTCGAGGATGAGGACAATATCGCCACCGCCCTGGATTTCCTGCTGTCGCGCGACGGCCATCAGCACCGTCGCATGGCCACCGGCGCCGGCGCGGTCGAGGAGATCCGCGCCAGCCATCCCGATCTGGTGCTGCTGGACGTGATGCTGCCCGACGTCTCGGGCTACCAGATCGTGCAGGACGTGCGCGCCGATCCGGCGCTGAACGACGTGCGGGTGCTTTTGATGACCGCGCGCGGCTCGGTGGTGGAACGGCGCAAGGGGCTGGCGCTGGGGGCGGACGGCTTCATCGCCAAGCCCTTCGAGCTGTCCGAGCTGCGCGCGGAACTGGCGCGGCTCTTGGGCGGGCGATGCTGAGGCGGCTGTCGCTGAGGGCCCGGATTCTGCTGATCTTTGCCGGGCTTGCGGGCGCCGTCCTCGCGGTCCTGGCGGCGGGGCTGTGGGTCGCGGGCGCAAGCCTTGCGGGCCGGGGCGTCGCGGTCCAGGCGATGCTGGACGCGCTGGCGCTTGCGGCGCTGATCGCGGGCTTCGGTGCGCTGGGGATGATCGTCTGGATCTGGTTCCTGTTTGACCGCAACCTGGCCCGCCCGATCGAATTGCTGGCCGGCGGCTTGCGCACCGGCCAGGCGCCCGAGATCGAGGAGGCCCGCTATCTTGCCGATCTGGGCCCCGCCGCGCGCGACGCCGCCGAGGCGCGGGCGCGTTCGGCCGAGGCGCTGGCCGATGCCGTCGCCGAACATGCCGCCGACCTGCAACGCGAGAAGGAGACGCTGGAATCCATCCTTGCCGATATCGGCGCCGGCGCGGTGATGACCGATCCGGCCGGGCGGGTGATGTTCTACAACGCCTCTGCCGCGCATCTTCTGCCCGGCATCGCGCTGGACCGCCCCATCGAGCGCCATCTGCCCGGCGGCGCGTTGGAGGCCGGCGCGGCGCGTCTGGCGGCGGGGGCGGCGGCGACGGACCTGACCTGCCTGACCTCGGCCGGGCAGCGGCTTTGGGGGCGCATGCGGCGGGTCGATGGCGGCACGCTGCTGATCCTGAACGACCGCCCGCCGCAGCACCCCGCGCCGCGCGACCTGCTGGAGACTCTGCGCCGCCACGCTGCGACCCTGGTCCCGATGCTGGGTGCGTTGGAGGGGCCGATCCCGCCCGCGCTGGCCCAGGCGATCCAGAGCGAGGGGCAGGGCCTTGCCAATGTCCTGCGCGAACTGACCGAGGCGATGAGCGGCGACGCCCCGCGCGGAGGGGCGGGGCTGAACGAACTGGCCGCCGGGCTGGACCTGGCGCCCGACCAGCCCCGGCTGGTGCTGATGGCCGACGCGGCCGGGGTGAACGGGCTGCTGCGCCATCTGGACCGCCGCCTGCGCGAGCAGGGCGCGGCCCCCCGCCTTGCCGCCGAGACCGAGGCCGGGGCCGAGGCGTCCGAGGCGCGGCTCTTGCTGCTCTGGACCGGGGCGCCGCTGCCCATGGACCGGCTGGAGGCCTGGCTGGCCGAGCCGCCCGACCCGGCCCAGCCCGAGCTGACCGGGCACGAGATCCTGGCCGCCCATGGCACTGGCATCTGGGCCGAGGCGCGGGACGGTCAGGCGCGGCTGGTCCTGCCGCTGCCCATCGCGCCGGGCCGGCCGGACAGCACCGGGCTGACCTATGATTTCGCCCTGTCGCGACGGGGCGCGGCCTCGACGCGCCTGGCCGACCTGACCTGCGTCGTCTTCGACACCGAGACGACCGGCCTTGACCCCGCTACCGACCGCATCGTGCAGATCGCCGGGCTGCGCATCGCCCGCGGCCGCCTGACCGGCGAGCGTTTCGACACGCTGGTCCATCCCGGCCGGCCGATCCCGCCCGCCTCGACCGCCGTGCATGGCATCACCGATGCGATGGTGGCCGACGCCCCCGACATGGTCGCAGCCCTCACCGCCTTTCACCATTTCGCCGAGGATACGGTGCTGGTCGCCCATAATGCGCCCTTCGACATGGGCTTCCTGCGCCGCGCGGTGCCCGAGACCGGGGCGCATTTCGACAATCAGGTGCTGGATACGGTGCTGCTTTCGGCGATGCTCTGGGGCCAGTCGGCGCCGCATTCGCTGGATGCGCTGACCGAGCGGCTGGGCATCGTCATCCCGCCCGAGGCGCGCCACACCGCCATGGGCGACGCCCGCGCCACGGCCGAGGCCTATCTGCGGCTGATCGCGGCGCTGGAGGCCAAGGGGCTGGACCGGTTCGAGGACGTGCTGGCCGAGGCGCGCCGCCACCGCCGCCTGATCGACGACGCGAACAGGCCGGCGGGCGACGCCGCCTCCGGTCCGTCAGCAGGCTGACCGTGCGGCCCCTCCCGGACCATGGGGGGATGGATGTCCGCCAGCCGCGGTCGCCGGAACGGACGCGCCGGGCGCCCCCGTTCCGATGCGGCACCGCCGGGTCAGGCAAGCTCTCGCCGCTCTTCGATCGGGGCCCTTCACGCTGACGCCGCCGGGCGCCTGCGGGGCCATGGTGAAGGGCCCCGATCGAAGAGCGCCATGGTCCGCAAGGCCGCCACCCCGCCCGGCAAGAGCAGCATGGCGATGAGGTCCGTCGATTGCCGGAATCGACTGCCGGAAGATTTCCCGGCGGCCGTCGCGTTCAGTTCCGGCATTCGGCCACGGGTTGGACAAGGCCGTGGCCGAAGATCTCGTCGGGGCCGGCCTTGCCCAGGTCGCGCGCGGTTTCCTGTAATTGCGCCCGCACCTCGGCCGGGGTCAGGCCGGGCCGGGCTTGCAGGATCAACGCTGCTGCGGCGGTCACGAAAGGCGTCGCATAGGAGGTGCCGGTCTTCGTCCGCGCGCCGCTGATCGAGGCCGCGGTCCAGACATTCACCCCCGGGGCCGCCAGGTCGATATGCTCGCCCCGGTTTGCACGGCGATAGACCTGTTCGCGGCGGTCCACGGCAGTCACGGCGATCACGGGCGCGAAGGCCGCCGGGAAAGCCGGCTTGGCCGCCGGGCCGCCATTGCCCGCCGCCGCGACAAGCACGATGCCCTGCCGGTCCATGCGGCGGATCTGCTGGCCCAGGGCGGTGTTCCGGGGGCCGGCCAGCGACAGGTTCACGATGTCCACGTCCTGCGCCGCCAGATAATCCAGCGCCTCGATCAGGGCGAAGGCGTCGGCGCGTTCGTCCCCGCCTCGCTTGTGGAAGGCATCGACGGCGACGAGTTCGGCCCCTGGCACCAGGCCGGGCGTGCGGCTGTCCGCCCGCCCGACCAGCAGTGCCGCGATGGCAGTGCCGTGCAGCGCGTCCGAGGCGGCCAGCCCGTCGCCTGGATCCAGCCGGTGGACCCGGATGCGCGCGTCCTTCAGCACGGCATGATCCGCGTTCAGCCCGGTATCGACCATGCCGATGCGCACCGGCCCGCCGCATCCGGCCGTATCCTGGGGCCAGGCGATCATCTGCCGCGCCGGACAATCCGCACCGCGGCACGAGGACGCGGCGGCGTTGCCGGGGCGGTAGAAATGGTTGAAATCCGCCGCCTCGGCCGAGCCCATCCGGCGCACCGTCTCGCGCGCCGCGTCCATCGTCATCGCGTCGGGCTTGCGCAGCCGGTGCAGCGGCCGGTCGGCGGCCAGCGTGACCTCTCGCAGCACGCGAAAGCCCATATCCTCCAGCACGGTCAGGTCGGCTTCGGACAGTCCGCGCGCAATGACCTCGTTCGGGGCGCGGGTGGGCAGGGGCGCGGGCTGGACCCGTGGCGCGCGTCGTCGGACCGGCGCGTCGTCGTCGTCGTCGTCGTCGTCGTCATCATCGTCATCGTCGTCATCGTCGTCATCCGCCCATGCGGCGGATATCCCCCAGCCGGTCGCCTGCGGGCGCATGTCGGCCAGCAGGACGGCCAGGATCAGGGTCAGCAACACTATCGGCACGCGCATCGGCATCACCTTGCTATGAGACGGCTTCGGGACTTTCTACGCATTGCAGATTCCATTATTCCCTGCTCTGGTCAATTTTCCGACGCCGTGGAGAGGGTGAATGGACGCAGGCTTCGCCGAGGCCATGATCGCATTGCTGCCCAACCTGCGGCGCTATGCCCTGTCGCTGACCCGGCGCGGCGACCAAGCCGACGACCTGGTGCAGCAAACGGTCGAGCGCGCCATCGCCAACGCGGCCAGCTTCGACCGGGCGCAGCGGCTGGAGCCCTGGCTGTTCCGCATCATGCGCAACGCCTTCATCGACCAGACCCGCCGCCAACGCCGGGAAGGCACCAAGATCGACATCCACGAGATCCCCGAGGTCCTGCCGACCGACCCCGGACCGGGGCTGGAAGCGCGGCTGATGCTGCAAAGCGTCGAGGCGGCGATGGCCGACCTGCCCCCCGACCAGCGCGAGATCCTGCACCTCGTCTGCGTCGAGGAGATGAGCTATGCCGAGACGGCGCGGATCCTGGACATCCCCATGGGCACGGTGATGAGCCGCCTGTCGCGCGCGCGGCTGGCCCTTTCGGAAAGATTGGGAATAAGATGACGCCGGGTGCGTATTCGGGGCAGGACCGCGACAAGGATGGGGCGATGCAGATCGACGACGAAACCCTGATGGCACTGGCCGATGGCGAGCTGGACCCCGCCCGCGCGGATGAGATCCGGCGTGTCGTCGCGGGCGATCCCGACCTGCAGGCCCGCCTGCATCGCTTTGAGGAGACGCGGCGCCTGCTGGGGGGCTTGCGCAAGGATGCCGCCGGCGAGGACCCGCTGGCCGCGATGATCCGCGCCGCCGCCGCCCCCGCGCCCCATCCGGTGCCGGACGCGCCGCGTCCCGCCAATCTCAACCGCAGGCCCTGGCTGGCCGCGGCGGCCTCGGCCGCCGTCGTCGCGCTGGGGCTTGGCTGGTGGCAATGGACGGATGCCCCCGCGCCGGGGATCGGCGCGGCGGAACTGGCGGCGCTGGAAAGCCTGCCCTCGGGCCAGGTCCAGCCGCTGGAGGAGGGCGGCGAACTGGCCATGATCGCGTCCTTCCGCGCCTCGGACGGCAGGCTTTGCCGCGAATACGAGACCGCGCGGGACGAGGCGCTGCGTATCGTGCTGGCCTGCCGCGAAGGCGATGGCTGGCACGAACGCTTTGCCGCGACCGCGCAGCAAGGCGGCGCGGACTATCGCCCGGCCTCGGGCGAGGGGTCCATGGACGCGGCGCTGGCCGCCATCGGCGCCGCCGATCCGCTGACGCCCGAGGAAGAAGCAGCGATGCTGCGGGAATAACCCGCCGGGGCTGTCGTAATCCTGTCATGGAAATGCACAGGAGAACGCCATGACCGCCCGCAGCCTGTCCCCGCTTGCCGCCCTGCCGCAGCCAAGCCGGCGCCACCTTGCCGTCGCCGTCCTGGCCGCTGCCATCCCGCTGCTGGCCGGCCTGCCCCAGACGCTCTCGGCCGAGGGCCGGGTTGCCCTGGCCGTCTCGGGCCTCGCGATCCTTGGCTGGGTCGGCACGCGTCTGCCGGAATCGCTGGTGGCGCTGGCTGCCGTGCTGGCGCTGGTCCTTGGCGGCGTGCTGTCCGAGGCGCAGCTTTTCGCGGCCCTGGGCAGCGAGTTGATCTGGCTGCTGCTGTCGGCCTTCGTCATCGCCGCCGTCGCGAAAGAGGCGGGGCTGACGCAACGGCTGGTCGCGCCGCTGCTGGCGCGGGGGATGCGGGTCGTGCCCTTCTTCCTGTGGCTGACGCTGGCCATCGCCGGCACGGCCTTCGTGCTGCCTTCGACCTCGGGGCGGGCGGCGCTGCTGCTGCCGGTATTTGCCGCCATCGCGGCGGCCTTGCCCGATCCGCGCCTGCGCCGCCCGCTTGCCCTGCTGTTCCCGACGGTGATCCTGCTGTCGGCCGGGGCCTCGCTGATCGGGGCGGGGGCGCATCTCTTGGCGGCGCAGGCGATCCGGGGCGCGACCGGCATCCATCTTGGCTATGTGGAATGGGCGATGCTCGGCCTGCCGTTTTCGCTGTTGGCCAGCCTTGCCGGCGCGGGCCTGATCCTGGGCCTGTTCGTCCCGCGCGAGGCGCTGCTGGCGCCGTTGCCCCGCATCGTGGCGCCGGTGCCCGACCCGGCCACCCGCGCCCGCCAGCGCCGCATCGCGCTGGTGTTGGCGCTGGTCGTGGGCCTGTGGCTGACGGCCGGGCTGCACGGGATCGGCATGGCTCTGGTCGCGCTGATCGGGGCGCTGGTGCTGCTGACCCCACCCTTTACCAGCCGCAAGCCCAAGGAGATCTTCCGCGCTGTCGATACCGAGCTTTTGCTCTACATGACCGCGACGGTCCTGATGGCCGAGGCGATGGTCGCGACCGGCGCCGACCGCTGGCTGGCGGGACAGGCGCTGGCGGCCTTGCCGCCCGGCCTGTCGAGCAGCCTGCCCGCCGTGGTGGTGCTGCTGTCGGCGGTGGCGGTGCTGGCGCATCTGGCGATCGCCTCGCGCTCGGCCCGGGCTGCGGTGCTGATCCCGGCGGTGGCCCTGCCGCTGGCGGCGATGGGGCACGACCCGGCGCTGATGGTCATGGTCGCGGTGATGGGCACGGGCTTTTGCCAAAGCATGATGGCTTCGGCCAAGCCGGTGGCGATCTTCGGCCAGGCCGAGGAAGCGGGCTTCTGCCAGCGCGACCTGATCCGGCTGGCGCTGCCGCTGGCGCCGGTCGTGACGGCGCTGCTGGTCGGCTTTGCCCTGCTGGTCTGGCCCGCGCAATTGGCGCAGATGCGGGACGATGCGCAAGCGTCGCCCGTTCCAGCCCTTCCGACCATCTCTGCCGCCATGCTGGTCGCGCCCGCCGTGGCCTTGCCGCCCCCTGCCGCCCCGGTGGTCGAGGCAGCGCGGCCCTTGCCCCGACCCCAGCGGCTGGTCCAAGCCACCTCGCAAAAATCCTCGCCCAAGGTCCGCCAGTCGCGCCCCGAGCCCGGTTTGCGGGCGTTGAACCGCGTCCTGCGGCCCGCGGGCATCCGGTTCGTCATCCGGTAATGCGCTGCAAATGCGATGAAAGGGCGGCCCCGGGGCCGCCTTTTTTCAGCGCCTGGGCGGAATTTTTCGCCCCTGCCGGGAATAAGGCAGGGGGCGCGGGCGTAACCCCTTCAGACAACCGGAAAGGATATGAAAATGTCTCTCACCGTCCTGATCGCGCCTTCGGGCTTCAAGGAATCGCTTTCGGTCCAGGATGTGGCCGAGGCCATCGCGCGGGGCGTCCGCCGCGCCGCCCCCCATGCGACCATCCTGACCGCGCCTATGGTGGATGGCGGCGAGGGCACCACCGAGGCGCTGGTCGCCGCGACCGGCGGGCGGCTGATGCAGGCCGGCGTGACCGGCCCGGTGGGCCAATCCGTGGACAGTTTCTGGGGGCTGATGGGCGGCGACGGGCCGCGCACCGCCGTGATCGAGATGGCCGCCGCTGCCGGGCTGTCGCTGGTGCCGCGCGACCGGCGCGACCCGACCCTGACCACCAGCCGCGGCGTGGGCGAGCTGATCCTGAAGGCGCTGGACCACGGCGTGGACCGCATCCTGATCGGCTGCGGCGACAGCGGCGTCAACGATGGCGGTGCGGGCATGGCGCGCGCGCTTGGCGCCCGGCTGCTGGACGGCGAGGGGCGCGAATTGCCCGAGGGCGGCGGCGCGCTGGAGCATCTGGCGCAGATCGACGTCTCGGGGCTGGACCCGAGGCTGGCCGGAGTCCGGATCGACGCGGCGGTGAACTGGCACAACATGCTGCTGGGACCGCGCGGCGTGGCTCGCGTCTTCGGCCCGCAAAAGGGCGCGACCCCCGAGCAGGTCGAGCAGCTCGACCGCGGCATGGCCCGCTATGCCAAGGCGATCATGGCGGCCACGGGCCGAGACGTGGCGCCGATGCAGGGCGCCGGGGCCTCGGGCGGGCTTGGCGCCGGGCTGGTGGCCTTTGCCGGCGCGGTGCTGCATCCGCGTTTCCAGGTCATGCTGGATTACCTGGATTTCGACCGGCTGCTGGGCCGCGCCGATCTGGTCATCACCGCCGAGGGTGCGCTGGACGCGCAAAGTCCCTTCGGCAAGGTCCCCTGCGAGGTCGCCCGCCGCGCCGAGGCGATCGGCATTCCGACCGTCGCGCTGGCGGGCACCATCGGCAAGGGGGCACGCCAGACCTATGAGCACGGGATCGGCGCCTATGCCTCGATCATGCGGCGGCCCTGCTCGCTGGAAAAGGCCATCGGCGAGGGCGCGAAACTGCTGCGCAACGCCGCCGAGAACACCATGCGGATGCTGCTGGTCGGCCAGCGGCTTGCCGCCCGTGCCTGAGGCACGACCCATTCCGCGCACCCCGGAGGAACCGGCAGCCGGGCGCGGATCACGGTTCGATCATGCCGGTCCAAACCAAGTGACGGAGAGAAACCATGGCCAGAATTCGTGGCAATGACGACGACAACCGCCTGGTCGGCACCCAGTTCGCCGACCAGATCTGGGGCTTCTCGGGCGATGACCTGCTCTTGGGCCGCGCGGGCAACGACACGCTGGACGGCGGAGAGGGCAATGACCGCATCGACGCCGGCGCGGGCCACAACCGCATCCTCGGCGGCTCGGGCAATGACGTGATCACGGCGCTGGGCGGCAACGACTGGATCACGGCGGGCGAGGGCAATGATGTCGTGCAAGCCGGGGGCGGCAACAACACGATCTCGCTCGGCTCGGGCAATGACCGCTCGGTCAGCGGCGGGGGGCGCGACACCATCGCCGGCGGCGAGGGCAACGACACCATCCGCGCCGGGGGCGGCAACGACCTGATCCGCGGCGGCGAGGGCGACGACCGCCTGTTCGGCGAGGCAGGCCACGACCGCATCATCGCGGGCGAGGGCAACGACACCCTGAACGGCGGCCGGGGCAACGACACGATGACCGGCGGGGAAGGCGCGGATGTCTTCATCTGGAACGGCGGGCGCGACCGGATCACCGATTTCGACCATGACGACGACGTGATCGACCTGTCCTTCTATGGCCGCTTCGACAGCTGGGCCGATATCCGCGCCGCCGCCAGCCAGGTCGGCAACAATGTCGTCATCACGGCGGGCGCCGACCGGCTGGTGATCGAGGACACGCGCCTCAACCAGCTTCGCAGCGACGATTTCGACTGGTAGAAGCCGGAAGATCGCCGGGGCCGGCGTGGCAGCGCCGGCCCCGGGCTGCAAAGCCGCCGTCCCGGCCGGCCGCCATTCTCGTCGCCCGGATCGTGATCGCCGCCTGTTGCGGCTGAAGCCCGCCGCCTTGCCGCGACTCCGTCCGGGGTGCCGCAGCAGGGGCGTGATGGAACCGGCAGCAGGTCCTTGTTCAGCCTGCTGCATCGCTTTCGCAAAGCCGCATCAGCCCCGCGGCGAATGTGCTTGCGGCGGGGCCGAAGGGCTCGTCGAAGCGATGGGCGAGATAGCTTTGGGACGTGACCTGGGCGTTGCGGCCAAGCGCGGCCGTATCCAGCCGGACCAGCCTGCCGGATCTCAGGTCATCCGCGACCAGCCAGGACGGCAGCCTGCCCCAGCCGACGCCCGACAGGATCAGCGCATGCTTGGCGCCCTGGGTGTTGACCGGGCAGGATTGGGGCGACAGCACGCCGAAATCCCGCCCCTCCGACAAGGGCGAGGGATCGGACAGCACGATCTGGACATGGTCGGCCAGATCCGGGATGCCGATCCCGCGCCCGGCGGCCAGAGGATGGCCGGCCGCCACCACCGCCACCTGCGAGACGGGCGACAGGGCCCTGAAGCTGATGCGGGGGTCGCGGAAATCCTCGCCGACCATGATGGCAAGCGTGCAGCGCCTTTCGGTCAGCGCCTGCAACGGTCCGCCAAGCGGCTGGATGGCAAGCCTGACCGCCACCGAAGGATAGGCCCTGCGCATCTCGGCCAGCGCCGCGCCGACCAGCGGGATCGGAAACAGCGTGTCGGCGGTGATGGACAGTTCCAGCTCGACGCCCTCGCCGAAGCCCCGCGCCCTGGCGCGCATCGCGTCGACGCGCAGCAGGATGTCGCGCGCATCGGCAAGCAGCGTCCTGCCCTCGGCCGTCAGGACCGGGCGGTGGCCTGAGCGGTCGAACAGCTGCACGCCCAGCTGGGCCTCCAGATTGGCCACGCTTGCGCTGACGCCGGATTGCGCCCGCGACAGGCTGCCCGCGCCGGCGCGAAAGCTGCCTTTGTCGGCGACCGCGACGAAGGTGCGGATCTGGTCGAGGGTCAGGGCGTCCAGCATGATCGCTTCAGATGATCGAAACCATCGGAATTATATCACTCCTGCCGGTCATCCGTCACCCCTATCCTGGACGCGACAGGAACAGGAGAGAAACCGATGACCGATGTGCTGGTGCTTTATTATTCGTCCTATGGGCATGTCGAAACCATGGCCGCTGCGGTCGCCCAGGGCGCGCGCGAGGCGGGGACGAGGGTCGCGGTCCGGCGCGTGCCGGAACTGGTGCCCGAGGCCGTCGCGGAAAGGGCGGGCTACAAGCAGGATCAGCGCGCGCCCGTCGCGACGGTGGGCGAGCTGGCCGATTACGACGCGATCATCATCGGCACGCCGACCCGCTTCGGCAACATGGCCTCGCAGATGAAGAATTTCCTGGACCAGGCCGGCGGGCTGTGGGCCGAGGACCGGCTGGTCGGCAAGGTCGGCAGCGTCTTCACCTCGACCGGCAGCCAGCATGGCGGGCAGGAGACGACGATCCAGTCCACCCATACGGTGCTGCTGCATCTGGGCATGATCGTGGTCGGCCTGCCCTACAGTTTCAAGGGCCAGATGCGCATGGACGAGATCACCGGCGGCTCGCCCTATGGCGCCTCGACGCTGGCCGATGACGGCGATGGCGGCGACCGCCAGCCAAGCGCGAACGAGCTGGACGGGGCGCGCTTCCAGGGGCGGCATGTGGCGGAAATCGCCGCGGCGCTGGTCGCGGGACGCAAGCGCGATGCGGCGTGATGCCGACGCGCTGGGGTGCCGTCGCGCTGATCGTGGCGGCCGGGATCGCCGCCGCCCTGCAGGTCGGCAAGGCGGCCATCGCCGCGCCGATGCTGCAGGCCGATCTGGGGCTGGGCCTGTCCGCCATCGGCTGGCTGACCGGGGTTTTCGCGCTTCTCGGGCTGGTCGGCGGCATTCCGGCCGGCGCGCTGGTCGCCGTCATCGGCGGGCGGCGCATCCTTGCCCTCGGCCTGCTGGCGACGGCGGCCGGATCGGCGCTTGGCGCGTCCGCCGGCGGGTTCGCCTCGCTTCTGGTCTCGCGCATCGTCGAGGGGGCGGGCTTTCTGCTGATAACCGTCGCCGCGCCGTCCATCCTGGAGCATGTGGCCCAGCGGTCGCGCCGCGACCTTGTCTTTGCGCTGTGGAGTTGCTTCATGCCCGCCGGCATGGCCATCGCGATGCTTGCCGGCCCGCTTTTCGACGGCTGGCGCGGCATCTGGTGGGCAGGTGCCGGGCTGGCGCTGGCAGTCGGGATCGCGGTCCCGTGCGTGCTGCCGCCGGACGGCCAACGCAGGCGCTGGTTGTGGCAGGGCCTTGGCCGAACCGACCGCGGCGCTGATCGTCGGCCTGGCCGGCGATTACGACCACATCGCCGCGCCGGCGACCACCGATGCCAAGAACGTCATGCCGCGGGTTGCGGCGCTTCTCGACGTGATGGTGCTGTCGGACGTCTCGGCCATCCTCGATGCCGAGACCTTCGAGCGGCCGATCTATGCCGGCAACGCCATCCAGGTGGTGAAGTCGCGGGACGCGAAGAAGGTCTTCACCATCCGCACCGCCAGCTTCGACGCGGCCGGCGAGGGCGGTTCGGCCAGCGTGGCCGAGACCGCCGCTGCCGCCGATCCCGGCCTGTCGGCCTGGGTCGCCGATGAGGTGGCCGAGAGCGACCGTCCCGAGCTGACCTCGGCCAAGCG
>NZ_JAEN01000036.1:0-18011 GCF_000518925.1 Paracoccus sp. J39
AGGGCAAAGGCCCTGATTTCTTTCTTGTGCAAATATCCCGGGGTCCGGGGCAGCGCCCCGGTCCGGCGGCGCGCTCAGGCGGTCAGGCCCTCGGGCTCGGGCCAGCCATTGGCCCGGCAGCAGGCGGTCAGCGTATTCGCCAGCAGGCAGGCGATGGTCATCGGCCCGACGCCCCCCGGCACCGGGGTGATGGCGCCGGCGACCTGCGCGGCGGCCTCGAAATCCACGTCGCCGACCAGGCGCGAGCGGCCCTCCTCCGCGATGCGGTTGATGCCCACGTCGATCACCGTCGCCCCCGGCCTGATCCAGTCGCCGCGGATCATCCGCGGCCGGCCCACCGCCGCGACCAGGATGTCGGCCGTCCGGCACAGGCCGGCCAGGTCCTTCGTGCGCGAATGCGCGATGGTCACCGTGCAACTGTCGCCCAGCAGCAGCTGCGCCATCGGCTTGCCGACGATGTTCGAGCGCCCCACCACCACCGCGTTCAGCCCGGAAAGATCGCCCAGCCGGTCGCGGAGCAGCATCAGGCAGCCCAGGGGCGTGCAGGGCACCATGCTCTTCTGCCCGGTCCCCAGCAGCCCGACATTCGAGATATGGAACCCGTCCACGTCCTTCGCGGGATCGATGGCGTTGATCACCGCATCGGCGTCCATATGCGCGGGCAGCGGCAGCTGCACCAAGATGCCGTGCACCGCCGGATCGGCATTCAGCCCTTCGATCAGCGCCAGCAGATCCGCCTGCGCGGTCTCGGCCGGCAGCTTGTGCTCGAAGCTCGCCATGCCGGCCTCGCGGGTCTGGATGCCCTTGTTCCTGACATAGACCTGGCTGGCCGGATCCTCGCCCACCAGCACCACCGCCAGGCCCGGCACCACCCCGTGCGCGGCCTGCAGCCGCCCCACATGCCCGGCAACCCGCGCCCGAACCCCGGCCGCAAAAGCCTTGCCGTCGATGATCGCGCCGCCATTCCTTGCAGCCATGTTCATGTCCTTTCTCCCTTCAGGCGCCCGGCGGTTTCCCCGAGCGCATGCCAGAGCGCGCCGGCCAGGGACCGCATGCCGATCACCGCCAGCCGATCCTCGGCCCGGCGGATCAGGAAGACGCTCATGTGATGCAGGCCGGTGCGCGTGGCCGAGCCCGGCCCGAAGGCCGCGGCGTCGATGTTCACCAGCTTTTCCAGCAGCGCCCGGATCGGGGCACCGCCGCGATCCGAGGCGATCTCGAACGCGGTCCAGCCGTCGGTCTGTTCGGTGACCGAGCAGCCCGGCGCCTCGGCCGCCAGCGCGGCGGCGAAATCCTCGGCGGCACGCTCCTCGGCCTCGATCATCCATTGGCCGGGGCCGGTCCAGAAGGCGGCGACACCCTGCCCCGCCTGCCAGGCGCCCGGCCCCGGCAGCGCCAGGCCCAGCGGCGCGGGCTGCGCGGCATCCCGGCGCAGCGCCAGCGAGGCCAGCGCCAGGCCGGCATTCTCGGCGATGGTCAGGGCACCGAAGGCGTGCCGGGCGGGGGCGCGGGCACCCAAAGCGGTAATCGGAACCAGATCAGTCACGCAGGCGCCCTCCTTCCGGGTCGACGAAATGCGGCGAGACGACGCGCAGGGCCACCTTCTGGCCTTGCAGCGGGTTGGCGGCGATCACCGTCTCGCCCATGCGGGCGCCGCCATGGGCCAGAAAGCCCAGCCCGATGCTCGACCCGACATGCGGCGAATGGCAGGCCGAGGTGATCCAGCCCTGGTCGGTCTCGGTCCGGTGCGGCGCGCTTTCGGCGAAAAGATGCATGCCGGCAAGGACCGTCTGCGCCGGATCGACGGGTTGCAGCCCGACCAGCACCCGGGTCTCGGCCGCCAGCCCCTCGCGCCGGGACATCACCGCGCCGATGCCGTCCTTCTTGCTGCTGACCATGCGGCCCAGCCCCAGCATCTGCGCCGTGGTCTGGCCGTTCAGCTCGTTGCCGGCGGCATGGCCCTTTTCGATGCGCATCACGCCAAGCGCCTCGGTGCCGTAGGGGGTCGCGCCCAGATCGGCGCCCTGCTCCATCAGCCGCTCGACCAGCGCCTGCCCGTAGCGGGCGGGCACCGCGATCTCATAGGCCAGCTCGCCCGAGAAGCTGATGCGGAAGAGCCGCGCCCGAAGCCCGCCGCAGACCGTCAACCCGGCGCAGGCCATGAAGGGAAAGGCTTCGTTCGACAGGTCGAACCCGTCCACGATCCGCTCCAGCAGCCGGCGGGCATTGGGACCGGCCACGGCGATCTGCGCCCAGGCGTCGGTGGTCGAGATCAGCTGCACGTCCAGCTCGGGCCAGAGGCATTGCCGGGCGAATTCCATCTGCCGGTAGACCGGCCCCGCCTGGGCGGTGGTGGTAGTGACGACGTAATGATCCTCGGCCAGCCGCGCGCAGGTGCCGTCGTCCCAGGCCGTGCCGTCCTCGCGCAGCATCAGGCCATAGCGGACCATGCCGACCCGCAGGCTTTTCATGGCATTGGCATAGATCCGGTCGAGGAATTCGCCGGCATCCGCCCCCTGCACGTCCACCTTGCCCAGCGTGGTCACGTCGCAGATGCCGACGCCCTTGCGGGTGGCCAGCACCTCGCGGTCCACGGTCTGGCGCCAATGCGTCTCGCCCGGGCGGGGGAAATATTGCGCCCGCATCCAGGGGCCGACCTCGACGAAGACGGCACCCTGCGCGCGCGCCCATTCATGCGTGGGCGTCAGGCGGCGCGGCCGGAAATGCGGCCCCGTGTCGCCGCCGCCCAGCACCGAAAGCGACACGCCGCTATAGGGCGGGCGAAAGATCGTCGTGCCGGTTTCCGGGATCGGCCTGCCGGTCAGCTCCGACATGACCGCCAGGGCGGTGACGTTCGCGGTCTTGCCCTGGTCGGTGGCCATGCCCAGCGTGGTCCAGCGTTTCAGGTGCTCGACCGGGCGCATGTTTTCCTGATGCGCCAGCTTGATGTCCTTGACGGTCACGTCGTTCTGGAAATCGACCCAGGCGCGGCCCTTGCCCGGCACATGCCAGAGCGGGCGCAGACCGGCCGGCGCATCCTCGGCCGCCGGCAGCGCGGCGGGCCGGGCCTCGATGCCGATCTGGGCCAGCGCCTCGGCCGCCGCTTCGGCACCCGAGCGCAAGGCGGCGGCGGTGCTGCCTTGCCCCTTGGCGGCGCCGGCGGCGATCAGGCCGCGCGGCCCGCCCTCGCCGGGGACGAAGGCCTGCAGCGCCTCGTCCCAGACCGGGCGGCCGCGGTGATGCGAGGCCAGATGCACGTTCGGGTTCCAGCCGCCCGCGACGCCGAGCGCGCCGCAATCCAGCCATTCCCTGCGGCCGTCGCTGTCGATCTGGACCCCGCGCAGCCCCAGACGGCCCCTGGCATCGCTGACCATGCCATGGACCAGCCGGTAATTGCCCTGCGCCCGCGCGTCCGTGCGGCTGTCGATCACTGCCGCGACCTCGACCCCCTTGGCGGCCAGATCCAGCGCGGTGCGGTGGCCGTCGTCGTTGTTGGTAAAGATCGCCACGCGCTTCGCCGGGCTGACCGCCCAGCGGTTGGCATAGGCGCGCATGGCGCCGGCCAGCATGATGCCGGGGCGGTCGTTGTTCCGGAACGGGATATGCCGCTCGATGGCGCCGGCGGCCAGCACGGCGCGACGCGCGGTGATCCGCCAGAGCGTCTGGCGCACCTGCCGCCCGGGTTCGGGCAGGTGATCGGCGACCCGCTCGACCGCGCCATAGACGCCGTGGTCGAAGGCACCGAACACCGTGGTGCGTCGCAGGATGCGGACATTGGGCAGCGCCGCCAGCTCGGCCTCGGCCCGCGCCACCCATTCGGTCGCCGGGGCGTCGTCCAGCGCGTGGGATTCCGCCAGCAGACGGCCGCCCAGGCGGAAATCCTCGTCGGCCAGGATGACCCGCGCCCCGGCCCAGCCGGCGGTCAGCGCCGCCGCCAGACCCGCCGCGCCGCCGCCGATGACCAGCAGGTCGCAATGCAGGAAGCCCTTGTCATAGGCATCGGGATCGGGCTGCATGGACAGGCTGCCCAGGCCCGCCGCCCGGCGGATCGCCGGCTCGTAGAGCTTTTCCCAGAAGGCGCGCGGCCACATGAAGGTCTTGTAATAGAAGCCCGCCGCGAAGAAGGACGAGAACAGGTCGTTCACCGCCAGCAGGTCGAAGCCCAGCGGCCCGACATGGTTCTGGCTGGCGGCTTCCAGCCCATCGTAAAGCTCGGCCACGGTGGCGCGGGTGTTCGGCTCCTTGCGGGCGCCGCTGCGCAGTTCCACCAGCGCATTCGGCTCCTCGGACCCGGCCGAGAAGACGCCGCGCGGCCGGTGATACTTGAAGCTGCGGCCCATCAGCCGCACGCCGTTGGCCAGCAGCGCCGAGGCCAGCGTGTCGCCGGGATGGCCGGAATAGCTCCGGCCGTCGAAGGTGAAGCGCAGGCTGCGGGCGCGGTCGATCAGCCCTCCGGTCAGGCGGGTCATGCGGCACCGCCTTTCAGCTTGACGTCGCGCGCCAGCTCGGCGCCCAAGATCTCGTGCGTGGTGGTGTCGCGAGTCACGACCAGCCAGGAGCGGTCGCCCTGCTCGTGGAACCACAGCTCGCGATGCACGCCGGCCGGGTTGTCGCGCAGATAGACGTATTCGGCAAAGGCGGCCTCGGCGCCCTCGGCCATGCCGTCGGGGCGGTTCAGCAGCGCGGCATCGCCCAGATAGGTGAATTCCTGTGCGTCGCGCAGGCCAAGAAGGGGATGGGGGATCAGCATGGCGGCCTCAATGCAGGTTCGGTTGGGCGCCCACGCCCTTTTCGTCGATGACATAGCCGCGCGCGAAACGGTCCAGGCGATAGGCGCTTGCGGTTTCGTGCGGGCGGCCGGTGGCCAGCAGATGGGCGAAGGCATAGCCGCTGGCGGGCGTCGCCTTGAAGCCGCCATAGCACCAGCCGGCATTCAGATAGAGCCCCTCGACGGGCGTGCGGTCGATGATCGGGCTGCCGTCCATGGACATGTCCATGATGCCGCCCCAGACCCGCAAGAGCCGCGCCCGGCCGATCATCGGCATCAGCGCCATGCCGCCCTCGGCCACGTCCTCGATCACCGGCAGGTTGCCGCGCTGCGCATAGGAATTGTAGCCGTCGATATCGCCGCCGAAGACCAGGCCGCCCTTGTCGGACTGGCTGACATAGAAATGCCCGGCGCCGAAGGTGATGACCCCCGGGATGGTGGGCTTCAGCCCCTCGGAGACGAAGGCCTGCAGCACGTGGCTTTCGATCGGCAGCCGCATTCCCGCCATGGCCATGACCCGGCTGGACGAGCCCGCAACCGCCACGCCGACCTTGCCGGCGGCGATATAGCCGCGTGTCGTCTCGACGCCGCTGATGCGGCCGCCGTCGATGCGGAAGCCGGTGACCTCGCAGTTCTGGATCAGGTCCACGCCGCGCATGTCGGCGCCGCGGGCGTAGCCCCAGGCCACGCCGTCATGGCGCGCGGTCCCGGCCCGGCGCTGCAGCAGCCCGCCCTTGATCGGGAAGCGGGCATTGTCGAAGTTCAGGAAGGGCGCCATGGCCCGGACCTGCTCGCGGTCCAGCAGTTCGGCATCGGCGCCGGCCAGCAGCATGGCATTGCCGCGCCGGCGGAAGGCATCGCGCTGCGCATCGGTATGGCACAGGTTCAGAATGCCGCGCTGGCTGACCATGGCGTTGAAGTTGAACTCCTGCTCCAGCCCCTCCCAGAGCTTCATCGAGAATTCGTAGAAGGGCTCATTGCCCGGCAGCAGGTAGTTCGAGCGGATGATCGTCGTGTTGCGCCCGATATTGCCCGAGCCCAGCCAGCTTTTCTCCAGCACGGCGATGCGCGCCCGGCCGAAGGTCTTGGCGAGGTAATAGGCCGTCGCCAGCCCATGCCCGCCGCCGCCGACGATGATGTAGTCATAGGCCGGCTGCGGTTCGGGATTGCGCCATAGCGGCTTCCATCCCTTGTGACCGGTCAGCGCCTCTCTGATGACCCGCAAGCCCGAGAAATGCATGGCGATAATCTCCTTCGTCGATTCGAATCTCGCACAGCCTGACCCGGCCGATGCGCCCGAAAGGGACATTGCCTTGCCTGTTCTGGACATGGATGGCAGGCTGGCGGCGAAAGCCCAAGGTCTGCCATGCGTCCCGATTCCCGCCCCCGCCGCTTCGGCTTCCTGCTGCTGCCGGATTACGCGCTGATGTCCACCGCCTCGGCGGTCGAGCCGCTGCGCGCGGCGAACCTGCTGAGCGGCCGGCCGCTTTACGAATTGCAATTCGTCTCGACCGAGGGGGGCTTCATGCCCAGCTCGGTCGCGGGCGGGTTCGAGACCATCGCGCTGACTGAGGCCGACGAGACTCTGGACATCCTCTTCGTGGTGGCGGGGGGCGATCCGCTGGCGCAGCGCGATCCGCGGGTGCTGGCCTTCGTGCGCCGGCTGGCGCGGCGCGGGGTGGCGCTTGGCGGCATCTCGGGCGGGGCGGCGATCCTGGCGGCGGCAGGGGTGATGGCGGCGCGGCGCTTCACCATCCACTGGCAGCATCTCGACGCCATGCGCGAGACCTGGCCCGAGGCGCTGATTGAAAGGCGGCTGTTCGTCATCGACCGCGACCGCTTCACCTGCGCCGGGGGCATGGCGCCCTTGGACATGATGCATGCGCTGATCGCCTCGGCGCATGGGGCGGGGCTGGCGCGGGCGGTCAGCGACTGGTTCATCCATACCGGCATCCGCGAGGCCGAGGCGCCGCAGCAGCTGGACCCGGCGCGCAAATACGACCTGCACCACCCGGCGCTGGTCGCCATGGTCGAGCTGATGACCAGCCATATCGCCGATCCTCTGGGGCTGGAGGATCTGGGCCAGCTTTGCGACATGACGCCCCGGCATCTGGAGCGACTGGCGCAGGCGCAGCTGGGCGAAAGCGTGATGCAGTTCTATCGGAGGCTGCGGCTGGACAAGGCCCGGGAACTGCTGAGCCAGTCCGGCCTGCCGCTGGCCGAGATCGCGCTGGCGACCGGCTTTGCCAGCCGCAGCCATTTCAGCCGCAGCTTCCGCGCGCAATTCGGCATCAGCCCCTCGGCGCGCCGGCCCATGCGGGCGGGGGCAACAGAAAACCCCGGTGGCTGACGCCATCGGGGTTTCGCGGTGCCGGGAGGAAACCGCCGCTCAGATGTCCAGGGTGTTGTCCCGCTCCCATTGCGACAGATGTGCGCAATAGGTGTTCCATTCCCGGCTCTTGAGCTTGATATAGGCGGCCGAGAATTCCGCGCCCATGGCCGCCTTCAGCCCCTCGTCCTCATCGAAGGCGCGGATCGCGTCCAGCAGGTTCAGCGGCAGCTTCGGCGCATCGGTGATGGTGTGCCCCTCGGCATACATGTCGATGTCGGACCGCGGGCCGGGATCGGCCTTCGAGCGCAGCCCCGACAATCCGGCCGCCATGATCGCCGCCTGCACCAGATAGGGGTTGGCGGCGCCGTCGGGCAGGCGGAACTCGAACCGGCCGGGGCCGGGCACGCGCACCATATGGGTGCGGTTGTTGCCGGTCCAGGTGACGCTGTTCGGCGCCCAGGTCGCGCCCGAGGTGGTGCGCGGCGCATTGATCCGCTTGTAGCTGTTCACCGTCGGGCAGCTCAGCAGCGCCAGCGCCGAGGCATGTTTCATGATGCCGCCGACGAAGTGATAGCCCTGCTGGGACAGGCCCAGCTCGTCATTGTCGTCGGCGAAGGCGTTGGTGCCGTCGGCATTCCAGACCGAGATATGCAGGTGGCAGCCGTTTCCGGTCAGGCCCATGATCGGCTTGGGCATGAAGGTGGCGCGCAGCCCGTGCTTTTCGGCGATGGCCTTGGCCATGAACTTGAAGAACGAATGCTTGTCGGCGGTCGCCAGCGCATTGTCGTATTTCCAGTTCATCTCCCACTGGCCGTTGGCGTCCTCGTGGTCGCTCTGATAGGGCTCCCAGCCCAGTTCCAGCATGTAGTCCGAGATCTCGGCGATCACGTCCAGGCGGCGGAACATCGCCTGCTGGTCGTAGCAGGGCTTCATGGCGGTGTCGGCCGGGTCGCCGATGGCCAGCCCGTCGGGCGTCATCAGGAAGAATTCCGGCTCGACCCCGGTCTTGACGGTCAGGCCCATGTCGGCGGCCTCCCGGCACAGCCGGGTCAGCACGTTGCGCGGCGCCTGCTCCAGATCGACCCCGCCGCTCATCACGCAGTTCGAGGCGACCCAGGCCACCTCCTTCTTCCAGGGCAGCTGGATCACGGATGAGGCGTCGGGCAGGCCCAGCATGTCGGGATGGGCCGGCGTCAGGTCCAGCCAGGTCGCGAAACCGGCAAAGCCCGCGCCGCCCGCCTGCATCTCGGCGATGCCCTCGGCCGGGACCAGCTTGGCGCGCTGGCTGCCGAACAGGTCGGTGAAGGAGACCATGAAATGCTTGATGCCCCGGTCGCGGGCATAGGCGGCCAGGTCGAGCGGCTCGGCAGCCTTCTGCTGCGGGCCAGAGGCGCCGTGCCGGGGCTTTTCCCGTTTCTGGACCATGTCGGCCTCGCGGGCGAAGGTGGCCATATCGGTCATTCGATATTCTCCCTGTTGAAGGATGTCCGACCCGGGGCGGGATACTTTGTCCCGCCCCGTGGCTGTCTGTCGTCAGTAACCGGCCTGTCCCGGGATCCAGCTCGTGCCGGCCAGGGGGACGCCCGCCATGGCGGCGGATTCCACGGTCAGGGCGCAAAGATCCTCGGGTTCAAGGTTGTGGACGTGGCTCTTGCCGCAGGCGCGGGCGATGGTCTGGCATTCCAGCGTCATCACCGCCAGATAGTTGCGCAGGCGGCGGCCGGCCTCGACCGGGTTCAGCCGGGTCATCAGCTCGGCGTCCTGGGTGGTGATGCCGGCCGGGTCGCGGCCCTCGTGCCAGTCGTCATAGGCGCCAGCGGTGGTGCCGAGCTTCTGGTATTCCTCTTCCCAGCGCGGATCGTTGTCGCCAAGCGCGACCAGCGCCGCCGTGCCGATGGCGACCGCGTCGGCCCCCAGCGCCAACGCCTTGGCCACGTCCGCGCCGGTGCGGATGCCGCCCGAGACGATCAGCTGCACCTTGCGATGCATGCCCAAATCCTGCAGCGCCTTCACGGCCGGGCGGATGCAGGCCAGCGTCGGCTGGCCGACATGCTCGATGAACACGTCCTGCGTCGCGGCGGTGCCGCCCTGCATGCCGTCCAGCACCACCACGTCGGCGCCCGCCTTCACCGCCAGCGCGGTGTCGTAATAGGGCCGCGCGCCGCCGATCTTGATGTAGATCGGCTTTTCCCAGCCGGTGATCTCGCGCAGCTCCAGGATCTTGATCTCCAGATCGTCGGGGCCGGTCCAGTCGGGATGGCGGCAGGCCGAACGCTGGTCGATGCCCATCGGCAGGTTGCGCATCTTCGCAACCCGCTCGGTGATCTTCTGGCCCAGCAGCATGCCGCCGCCGCCGGGCTTGGCGCCCTGCCCGACCACGACCTCGATCGCGTCGGCGCGGCGCAGGTCGTCCGGGTTCATGCCATAGCGCGAGGGCAGATACTGATAGACCAGCTTTTCGGAATGGCCGCGTTCCTCGTTGGTCATGCCGCCGTCGCCGGTGGTGGTCGAGGTGCCCGCCATGGTCGCGCCGCGACCCAGCGCCTCTTTCGCATGGGCCGAAAGCGCGCCGAAGGACATCCCCGCGATGGTGATCGGGATCTTCAGCTCGATCGGCTTCTTGGCGAAGCGCGTGCCCAGCACGACCGAGGTGTCGCATTTCTCGCGATAGCCCTCCAGCGGATAGCGGCTGATCGAGGCGCCCAGAAACAGCAGGTCGTCGAAATGCGGCACGCGGCGCTTGGCCCCGCCGCCGCGGATGTCATAGATGCCCGTGGCGGCGGCGCGGCGGATCTCGGAATTGATCTCGTTCGAGAAGGTCCAGCTCTGGCGCGGCAGGGTGCGAGGGGTTTGGTCCATCGTATGATCCTCAGTAATCGCCGGCGTGATCGACGTGGAAATTGTAGAGCTTGCGGGCCGAGCCGTAGCGGCGGAACTCCGACGGGTCGGCATCCGCCCCGGCGCGCTTCAGCAGGTCGGCCAGGATTTCCAGATGCTCGGGGCGCATCTCCTTCTCGATGCAGTCGGCCCCCAGCGACTTGACCTTGCCGCGCACGAACAGCCGCGCCTCGTAAAGGCTGTCGCCAAGCGCGTCGCCCGCATCGCCCAGCACCACCAGATTGCCCGATTGCGCCATGAAGGCCGACATGTGGCCGATATTGCCATGCACCACGATGTCGATGCCCTTCATCGAGATGCCGCAGCGCGAGCTGGCATTGCCCTTGATGACCAGAAGCCCGCCATGGCCGGTGGCGCCGGCATATTGGCTGGCATCGCCCTCGACGGTGACGCTGCCCGAGATCATGTTCTCGGCGACCCCCGGCCCGACCGAGCCGGTCACATGCACCCGCGCCTCCTTGTTCATGCCGGCGCAGTAATAACCGGTGGAACCCTTGATCGTCACCTCCAGCGGCGCCTGCAACCCGACCGCCAGCGCATGCGCGCCGCGCGGGTTCTCGATCACCCATTCGCCGCCGGTCTGCGCCTGAAGCGTGCTGTTGAGATCGCGCAGCTCGGTCCAGGCCATGTCGATGGTCCGGGGCTGCACGCCGATGTCAAGGTCTTCGCGGATCTGCGTATTGGCCATGGTGGTCATGTCAGCGCTCCCAGAAATACACGGTGGCGGGTTCCGGTTCCCAGATGCGGGCATCCTCGATGCCCGGCAGGTTCGCGAAGGCCCGGTATTCCGAGCCGAAGGCGACATAGCTGTCGGTCTCGGCCATCACCGCGGGCTTGCAGGCGATGGGATCGCGCACCACGCCGAAGCCGTTCCTGGTGCCGACCACGAAGGTGAAGAACCCGTCCAGATCGTCCAGCGTGCCTTCCAGCGCCTCGCCCAGATTGGCGCCTTCGGCCAGCCGGGACGAGATGTAGCAGGCGGCGACCTCGGTATCGTTCTGGGTCTGCGGCACGAAACCCTTGCGGGCCAGTTCGCGCCGCACCCGGTTGTGGTTCGAGAGCGAGCCGTTATGCACCAGGCACTGATCGCCGTCGGTCGAGAACGGATGCGCGCCCAGCGTGGTCACGGCGCTTTCCGTCGCCATGCGGGTATGGCCGATGCCGTGGCTGCCGCCCATCTGCCGGATGCCGAAGCGCGCGGCCACGTCCTTGGGCAGCCCAACCTCCTTGAAGATCTCCATCGACTGCCCGGCACCCATGATGCGGATGCCCTTTTCGGCCATATAGGCCCGGACCTCGGGCTCGGAGCCTTCGGGCAGCGTCAGCACCGCATGGGTGTCGACCACCCGCACCTGCACCGGCGCGCCCAGCAGCGCCTTCAGACTGTCCTCGAGGCCCGCGAAAGTCTCGTCGGGCGTATCGGACTGGATCGTCATCTTGAGACCTTGCGCGTCGTCCCCGTAGATCGCGATCCCCGCGCTGTCAGGCCCGCGATCCGTCATGGAAATCAGCATGTCGGTCAGCAGGTCCCCGAGCTGGGGCCGCAGATCATCTTTTTTCAGGAACAGGCCAACGATGCCACACATTAGCAACCTCCGTTCAGCTTGGCGTTGAAGCCGTCACGGATCAGCTAAGAGCAAAATTGATTGCCTAGCAAGATATTTTTTTTACCTGACAGAAAATTCTTGCGAGAGGGCCGGCAGGGAACGGTCGAAGGAAACCCCAGCGCAGGCAGTCGGTTACTTGGCCTGGGGATAGCAGATGATGGACAGATACCGGGCCGGCAATTCGCGCAGATGCTCCGGTCCATGCGGCGCATCGGCGTCGAAGATCAGGCTGTCGCCGGGTTCGAGATCATAGATCTGTTCGCCGTGGCGATAGCCGATTCTTCCCTCGAGCATGTAGAGCAGCTCGATCCCTTCATGCTGGAAGGTGGGGAAATGGTCGCTTTGGGTGCTGAGCACGATCATGTAGGGCTCGACCACCACGCCGCTGTTGTTCGAGCCGATATGCCCCAGCAGGTGATACTGGTGCCCGGCGCGGGTGCCGGCGCGCTCGACCTCGACGGCGGTGCCCGCCTTCACATGCATCGCCCCGCGCGGCTCTTCATAGCCCGAGAAAAGCTGGATCAACGGCACATGCAGGGCATTGGCCAAGGTCTGCAAGGTCGTCAGCGAGGGCGAGATGACGCCGTTCTCGATCTTGGAGAGCATCCCGACGGACAGCCCCGCCTGGCTGGCCAGCTTCGAGCCGGTCATCCGCTGCCGCTTGCGCAATTCCCGCACCTGCCGGCCAATGGCAACCTCAAGATTCTTCTCGCGGGTTTCGCGAATCGCATGGGGATCCTGCGTCAGCGAGCCATCTATCTTTGCCGTTTGGCTTACCATTGCACATCTTCCTTTGTTTTTTCTCTGTCAAAGCTAGTCGGAGAATTTCCACAGTAAAGCCTAACAGATAGCCGGCATGGGTCAGAAGCTCCATGCGGTTAAGCCGCGCATGATCCCACAGCCCCTGATCGGCGGCACGTTTCGCGAAGGGGTGCGGCCCGTGCGAAGCAGGGATATTTTTCTTGAGAGAATAATTTGTTTCCTGTTACTCTAGGGTCGGTTTTCGGGGAGGCATGCCATGTATTTTGCTGCACAGCGAAAGCAGTCGATCTACCAGCAGCTGGGAGGGGACGAGGGCATCCGCGCCCTGGTCAAGGAATTCTACGACATCGTCGAGCAGGACGAGGACGCGAGGGAGCTGCATCTTCTGCACCTGCAGGGCGCCGGCGTCGCCCATTCGCGCGAGGAGCAGTTCAACTATCTCAGCGGCTTCTTCGGCGGGCCGCAATATTACGTGATGAAGCACCGCCACGCGCGGCTGAAAGAGATCCACGCCCATGTGCCCATCGGCCCGCAGATGCGCGACCTGTGGCTGCGCTGCATGGCCAAGGCCATCGACAGGCGCGGAATCGACGGCGAACTGGCGGCGGTGCTGATGCGCCATTTCACCACGGCCGCCGAAAGCAGCCGCAACATGGACTGACGCGCCGCGCCGGTCCGCACCAGACATTCCCAACACAGGAGAGGCTCATGGCGATCAAGAAGTTCGGCCCCTACAAATCCCCTTCGGTCCAGCCGATCACCGAGGATCTGGACTGGTGGCACCCGGTCGAGGGCTCGCCCAGTATGAAGACCTGGATCGAGCACCAATCCGAGGACGGCAAGTTCCTGACCGGCTATTGGGAGGCCACGCCGGGCAGCTATCGCGTGCGCTACGACGTGGACGAGTTCATCCATCTGTTCGAGGGCAAGGTGACGCTGACCGACAACGGCCAGGAGCCGCGCAGCTTCGCCGCCGGCGACACTTTCGTGATCGAGGCCGGGTTCGACGGCATCTGGAAGACCGAGGAGACGGTGCGCAAGGCCTTCGCCATCCGGGTGCGGTGAAAGCGGTGCGGCCCTGCCCGTCGCCCCGCCGTTCGCTGCCCGGACCCGTGAAATCGGAACAGGCCCCGGCGCAAGGCCGGGGCCTGATTTTTGTGCCGGCTCAGACGGGCCGGTCCGGCAGGGATGCCGGATTGGGCTTCATGTCCCAGTAGACCAGGTCCAGCCCGGTCGCCTGATCGTCCTCGTCCACCCGCAAGCCCACGGTCTGTTTCAGGACGAAGGTCAGGATCGCGGCGGTCAGCACGCCCGCGCCGACGCAGGCCAGAACGCCCACGATCTGCATGGCCAGGCCGATCTGGCCGTGCTGGAACGCATAGGGCCCCTCATCGATGCCGAAATAGCCGCCCTGCGGCGTGCCGGCCTTGAGCAGGCCGACCATGACCAGCCCATAGACCCCGGCGCCCAGGAACAGCGGGAACAGCTTGTGCTCGTCGATGCCGCGCTTCTGCGTGAACTCGTAGACGATCCAGGCGACCACCGGCGCGAACAGCGCCACCAGGAAGGTCTGCCAGGGCGCATAGACGTCGAAGCCCGGCGCACCCGCGACATAGCCGGCCAGCGGCCCCAGCAGCAGATAGGCATAGGAACGCTTCCGGTAGCCGATGATCGCCCCGGTCACCGCGCCGCCCGCCCAGGCAAGGCCGTAATTGTTGAAGACGATGCCCACGCTGGTATCGGCCATGGTGACGCTGACCGCCAGCGCCTGCGGCTCGAAGAAGAACAGGCAGGACAGGATCACCAGCGGCAGTCCGGAAAAGATCGTCATCAGCCCGGTCGCCGCCAGGCCGATGCTGGGCGCATCGTAGGAATGCACCTTGGGATGCGGCTCGAACATGCCCGGCCGCCGGCCCAGCATGGGCACCAGCACCAGCGCCATGCCGGCCGGGAACAGATAGACGAAGCCGACGCCGAAGAAGTCATGGAAGCCCGCATTGGTCAGCGGTCCGACCGAGCCCCAGACCGCGAAGCTCAGCGCCGAGGACACCACCGCCGCCACCACCGAGGTGATGTAATAGGCCAGGGGCTTCATCCGCTCGGAGACGGCGAAATGCAGCAGCACGTTGATGATGCCGGCAAAGCAGGCCAGGAAGAACACGAAGATCTGGAAGGTGTTCAGCCCGGGAAACACCGCCGGATCGACATGCTGGGCCACGCCGTTGGCCATGGCGCCGCCCAGCCACCAGTCCTTGAGCGAATCCGCCAGACTCGCGCCCTCCATGACGTAATATTGCCCGGCCCAGAAGCCGAAGCCGATGACGAAATAGGCGGCGAAGCCCAGGAAAAAGCCGATGGTCTTCTCGATCGTGGAATTGAACAGGCTGCCGTTGCGGGTGGTGCCCGCGTCGATCATCAGCAGCCCGACCACGACGAGGATCGCCCCCGCCGTGCCCGAGCCATAGATCAGGTTCTGCACCAGCGAACTGAGCGTCACCTGATCCGGGTAAAGGATGGTTGTCGTTGGTTCCATTGTCGTTCTCCCTGTTTTTGTCACTGCTCCGGGATCGTTCCGGCCCCGGAAAACGCCTTGCGGCGCTGGTCGCGCGTGGTGACAGGCGGCAATTTCCTGTCGGTCGGCGGATTGAAATCCCTTGCTTCGATCAAATTTCTCAAAGGAAGACCGGTTGACGCCGCCGCCCCGCATCGGGGGCGGCTGTTGCCCGGTCGGGTTGTCCCAGCCCTACTCGTCGGCGAAGATTCCGGGCGAGGTCGGCTTCCCGTCGTCGAACTTCGCGAGATAGTCGATGATGATCTGGCGGTTGACGGCGAAGCCCTTGTAGTCGGCCAGCTCGTCGGGCAGGTCGCGGATCACCCGGTGCAGCCGGCGCGCCCATTTCGGCACCGTCACCAGATCCTCGAGCGCGATCAGGTAGCAGCGGATCGGAAAGGCCAGCGCGTTCGAGCGCGGCAGCCGCCAGAAGCTCTGCAGCTCCACCCGCAGATATTGCCTGGCCCCGACATTCTCGGGGGTGATGGTGCGCTTCTCGGGGCCCCAGAGGTGATAGTTCTCGGGGCTGGTGTCCAGACGCGGATTGACCGTCATCGTCCAGTTCAGCCGCCGCGACGGCGCGCCCTGCTGCACCGCCAGCAGGAATTTCAGCGCCCGCTGGAAGATGCCCAGCTCGGCCGCCTTCGGCACCGGCGCATGCCATTCGAAGAAGTTCATGCCGATGTCGAAATCCAGCGACCAGTCCGCCTGGCTGGTCACCATGCCCGCATCCATCCACAGGTTGCCCTCGCGCTGGTCCAGCAGCGCGAAATCGCCCTGCGCCTGGCGGGTGACGTATTCCAGCGGCCCGCAGGGCAGCGTCGTCGGGTCGAGGAAGGTGAAGCGCTGCTCGATCCCCAGCGGCCGGTTGATCCAGTGCCAGCGGTCGCCGTCGCGATGCAGCTGGAACAGCTCGGGGTAATCCTCGGCCTTGCACTGCATGATCAGCTCCAGCAGGTCCCAGCCCGCCAGCGCCATATGCGGCAGCGACTGGCAGCGCAGCGGGTCCCCGGCCAGGGTGATCGCCCGGTCGCGCATCTCGGCCACGTAATGCTCGTCCACGTCGAAGCGCTTCTCGAAGACGCTGCCGGCGCGGCCCCCCGTCCCGTGCGGCTCCATGTTGACGGAATACATGTAGTCGTCCTTGTCGAACGGGAACGGAAAGCGCCGGATGGCTTCGGCCGAGTTGCGGAAGCTGTAATCGTCGCGGAAGGTCTCGTCGTTGAACCGGATGGTCATGGCCGGGCTCCTATCGGTCGATGATCAGCGTCTCGCCGCGGAAGCGCGAGACGCAGGGCATGATGCGGCTCTGCGAGGAGCGCTCGTCCTCGGACAGCCAGTGGTCGTGATGCTCGATGCGGCCGTGGCAGGACAGCACCCGCGTCTCGCAGCGCCCGCAGGCGCCGCCGCGGCAGGACCAGTCGATCTCGGCCCCGGCCGCCTCCAGCGCCTCGAGCAGGCTCTGATGCGCGCCGACCGCGATGGTCCGCCCCGAACGCGCCAGCACCACCGCGAAGGGCCGGCCGGGCGGCGGCGCCTGGAAGACCTCGGAATGCAGCGCGGTCTGCGGCCAGCCCAGCCGGGCGCCCGCTTCCGCCACCGCACCGATCAGCCCCTCGGGGCCGCAGGTATAGACATGCGTGCCAAGCGGCTGGCCCGACAGGATCGCGCCCAGATCCATGCGGTTGCCCTCCTCCGAGATATGGGCATGGATATGCGGCACATCCGGCAGCAGCTTCAGCCCGGCCGCCTCGGCGCGCGAGCGGGCGGCGTAATGCAGCTCGAAGGGCAGCTGCATGCGCAGAAGCTGGCGGACCTGGGCGACGAAAGGGGTGATGCCGATGCCGCCGGCGATCAGCACGTGCTTGCGGGCCCGCAGGTCCAGCGCGAAGAGGTTCAGCGGCAGCGAGACGCGCAGCAGGTCGCCCGCCCGCACCCGGCCATGCATGAAGCGCGAGCCGCCGCGCCCGCCATCCTCGCGCCGCACCGCGATCTCGTAGCCCGAGCCGTCCTGCGGGTCCGAGATCAGCGAATAGGCGTTGCGGCGCAGCACCTCGCCGTCCGGCATCTCGACCACCACATGCGCGCCGCCGGAAAACAGCGGCAGGGCCGCGCCCTGCGGGTGTTCGAAGCGGAAGCGCTTGACCAGCGGCGTCAGCGGCTCGGCCGCCGCCACGCGCAGCATCAGGGACGTCATGGCTTGATCTCCTGCGGCTCGGGCACCTGGCCCGGGGTCTCGGCATCGACGCAGACCCCCTGGAAGGCGCCGATGCGGCGCGAGTAATGGTCGCGCACGAACAGGTTCAGCCCGCAATGCGAACAGGCGAACGGGTCGGTGGCGACGTTCTCGGTGATGCCCTTGCAATGCACGCATTGCACCCGCCGGGCGAAGCCGCCGCGATGCTCGGCATCGATCGCCTCCAGCGGCATTCCGGCGGCCAGCGCCTCGGCCGTGGCCTGGCCGATCAGCCCCTCGCCGCCGGCAAGATAGAGCCGGGTGCCCATATGCGCCTCGGCCAGGGCCCGGGCGAAGCGCGGCCGCAGCGCCGCCCAGCTCGGCCCCTCGACATAGCCGGCCGGCCCCAGCGCCCGCAGCCGCGACCCCAGTTCGGGACCGGCGCCGGCGGGGATCCAGAACAGCTGCGCCCGGCGCATGACCGAGGGGTCGGCCCGGGCCAGCGCGGCCAGCGCCTCGCCGCCCGCGCCCTCGGCCAGCATCAGCGAGGCCAGCGCCCCGTGCGGGCGCAGCCCGCCATAGACCGGGCGGCTGGGGATGGAAGATGAAAATTCCGTGGCTCGCATTGGCGGCGTTCTCCCTGTCGCGGAGGGGGCGGGGCGGTCCTGGCGCCGCCCGCGCGCCCCGGGGTCGGTTCAGCCCTTGGCGGTGCGGCGCTTCTTCTCGGGGTCGTGGAAGGGCATCGGCTGCGCCGTGGCGGCGATCTCGCCGCCCGGGTTGCGGATCGTCAGCGGCGTGCCCGGAACCGCGCAATCCACCGGCATCCGCGCAATGCCGATATTGTGCCCGTTCAAAGGGCTGTAAAACCCGATGGTCACCACGCCCACCTCCTTGCCGTCCCGGATGATCGGAGCGCC
>NZ_JAEN01000037.1:0-17620 GCF_000518925.1 Paracoccus sp. J39
ATCGCCGCGGCCGGCATGGCGTTCATGCCCGGACCGCCGGACACCTATTACGAGATGTCGCATCGCCGGGTGAAAGGCCATCAGGAGCCCATCGAGCGCATGAAGAAGCACGGCATCCTGATCGACGGCGANGGGGTCGTGGGCGGCGGCACGACCCGGGTGCTGCTGCAGATCTTCTCGAAGACGGTGATCGGGCCGATCTTCTTCGAGTTCATCCAGCGCAAGGGCGACGACGGTTTCGGCGAGGGCAATTTCCGCGCCCTGTTCGAATCCATCGAAGAGGACCAGATCCGCCGCGGCGTGTTGCACGCCGATCCGGCCGAATAAATCGGCATCGTACAACCCGCCTGCGCCTGCAGGCGGGTTTCTCTCCAGGATCGTTCAATGGCTTGGACCGATTACTCCTCCGCCCCTACGGCGGGCACCCCAGTCTGCGCCGAGACGCAAGTAGAGGGCGTTCTGTCGCTGTCCGTGACCACCAGCAGGGGCTCGTTCCCGATGCTGGTGGTCCGCATCGGTGAAGAGCTGCTGGCCTATGTGAATGCCTGCCCGCATCAGTACCTGCCGCTCGACTATCATGGCGACCAGCTGCTGTCTGCAGACGGAACCAAGTTGATGTGCACCGCCCATGGCGCGCGTTTCGACATCCGCTCGGGAGAGGCGATCGATGGTGCCGAGTGCGGTCTGGACCCCGTGCCGGTCAGCATCCGGGACGGGATGATCGTTATCGCGGGCTGATCCTCTGGCTGGGCGCAGGCTATGCTTTGCTGCCCGCGATGGAGCTTCACCGACAAGATCCTTGCCGCATCAACACATCAGGCCCGACCATCAGATCGGGAATCGCAGCTGGGACATCAGTTTGCCTGCCTGGAGCTACGCCATTCGTCGGCATGACCCAGATACCGCTGGACCTGCGCCATTCGGATCGCCATGAAGGAAACCGTCTCTCGGGTAACCTGTTGAAATGGAGTTTCCGGGCCAAAGACGACAGTCGATCATGCTTCTGCTCCAGAGATTTTCGCCAGCGCCCGGCGCAGCGCCGCGGCATCCGGTCCCAGCTCGGCGAGCAGTTCGGCCTGGAAGGCCTCGGCGATCCTTTCGAGCCGCGCCATCAGCGCCCGGCCCTCGGGCGTCAGCTCCAGCACCACCAGCCTGCGGTCGGCCGCGTTGCCCGATTTGCGCACCCAGCCCGCCTCTTGCAGCCGCGCAGCCGCCCGGCTGACCACCGACTTGTCCAGATGCACCCGCGCGTTGATGTCGCGCACGCTCACCGCGCCGGAATGGGCCAGATGCGCCAGAACCCGCCATTCGGGAATGCTCAGCCCCGCCTCGGCCGCGTAGCGGGCTGCAAAGCGGCGGCTGACCTGGGCGGCGGCGACCGACAGGCGATAGGGCAGGAACCGGTCCAGATCGAATGACATGCGCTTCTCCTTGGCCGGCAGAACAGCAGAAAGCCGTTGCGTCCGCAACAAAGATCGGCCGGACCGCAGATCGGCGTTGACATCGTTGCCGATGCAACGGCAGATTCGTTGCAGCAGCAATGATACCGGCCGAGGAGGAGCCGCCATGACCCACGACCTGCCGCGCGGGATGACCCGCGCCACCGTCGCCACCGGCACGCATCCGGGCTACATGCCCGGCTTCGGCAACGATTTCGAGACCGAGGCCCTGCCCGGCGCCCTGCCGCAGGGCCAGAACAGCCCGCAGAAATGCGAATACGGGCTTTATGCCGAGCAGCTGTCGGGCACCGCCTTCACCGCGCCGCGCGGCCAGAACGAGCGGACCTGGTGCTATCGCATCCGGCCCTCGGTCCGCCATACCGGCGATTTCGCGGTGATCGAACTGCCCCATTGGAAGACGGCGCCGAACCTGCGCGACGACATCGTCAGCCTGGGCCAGTATCGCTGGGATCCGATCCCGGTCCCGGAGGAGGAGCTGACCTGGATCACCGGCATGCGCACCATGACCACGGCCGGCGACGTGAACATCCAGGTCGGCATGGCGTCCCATGTCTACCTGGTCACGCAGTCGATGCAGGATGAATATTTCTTCTCGGCCGACAGCGAATTGCTGGTCGTCCCGCAAGAGGGCCGGCTGCGCTTCTGCACCGAACTGGGGGTGATCGACCTGGAGCCCAAGGAGATCGCCATCATCCCGCGCGGGCTGGTTTACCGCGTCGAGGTGCTGGAAGGCCCGGCCCGCGGCTTCGTCTGCGAGAATTACGGCCAGAAGTTCGACCTGCCGAACCGCGGCCCGATCGGCGCCAATTGCCTGGCCAATCCGCGCGACTTCAAATGCCCGGTCGCCGCCTTCGAGGACCGCGAGGCGCGCTCGCGCGTGGTCATCAAGTGGTGCGGCCGGTTCCACGAGACCTGGATCGACCATTCGCCGCTGGACGTGGTGGCCTGGCACGGCAACTATTGCCCCTACAAATACGACCTGCGGACCTATTCGCCGGTGGGCGCGATCCTGTTCGACCATCCCGATCCGTCGATCTTCACCGTGCTGACCGCGCCCTCGGGGCAGGAGGGGACGGCGAATATCGACTTCGTGCTGTTCCGGGAACGCTGGATGGTGGCCGAGCATTCCTTCCGCCCGCCCTGGTATCACAAGAACATCATGTCCGAACTGATGGGCAACATCTACGGCATCTACGACGCCAAGCCGCAGGGTTTCGCGCCGGGCGGCATCAGCCTGCACAATTGCATGCTGCCGCATGGCCCCGACCGCGACGCCTTCGAGGGCGCCAGCAACGCCGCGCTCAAGCCCGAGAAGCTGGAGGAGACCATGAGCTTCATGTTCGAGACCCGTTTCCCCCAGCACCTCACCGAATTCGCTGCCCGCGAAGCACCAATGCAGAAGGACTATATCGAGGTCTGGAACCGGCTCGAGAAGAAGTTCGACGGAACGCCAGGCGTGAAGTGAGGCGCACCGGGGGGCCGGGGACCCCGAAGGCCGGGCGTTTCACACCCGTCGCCGGCTGGTTCTCGAACCGGTGGCGCACCAGCCGGCAACCCCCGTGGGATATTTTCACAAGAAAGAAGGAAGATGCGCATGGCCTTGCTGCGGTCTCGGGTGGAAAGCGCCAATCGGCCGGACTGCCCCTTTCCCCTGAACAACCTCCCCTATGGGGTGTTCTCCGTGTCGGGCGATGCGCCGCGCTGCGGGGTGGCCATCGGCGACCTGATCCTCGACCTGGCCGAATGCGAAGCGCGCGGGCTGGTCGATGCGGGCGGGGCGTTCGCGCAGCCGGCACTTAACAGCTTCATGGCGCTTGGCCGGGCGCGTTGGGACGCAGTGCGGGCGCGGCTGACCGAACTGCTCGCCGAGGGCGCGACGCCAGACCTGCCGCTGGTCGCCATGTCTGATGCGCAGATGCACCTGCCGATCCGGGTCACGGAATTCACCGATTTCTACGCCTCGAAGAACCATGCCTTCAACGTCGGCGTGCTGTTTCGCGGCCCCGAGAACGCCCTGCCGCCGCAATGGACGCATATGCCCATCGGCTATAACGGCCGGGCGTCCTCGGTCGTGGTCTCGGGCACGCCGATCCGGCGTCCGATGGGCCAGCTGAAGGGCGAGGCCGGGCCGGAATGGGCGCCTTGCCGCAGGCTGGACCTGGAACTGGAGCTGGGCGCCATCGTGGGGGCTGACAGCACCATGGGCGAACGCATCAGCGTCGATCAGGCCGAGGACATGATCTTCGGCTATGTCCTGCTGAACGACTGGTCGGCGCGCGACATCCAGGCCTGGGAATACCAGCCGCTGGGGCCGTTCCAGTCCAAGGCGCTCGGCACCACCATCGGCGCCTGGATCGTGACCCAGGCGGCGCTGGAACCGTTCCGCTGCCCGGGGGCCGAGCGGGCGAACCCGCTGCTGCCCTATCTGCAGGAACGCCGCCCCGGCCTTTACGACCTGAAGATCGGCTGGACCATGAACGGCCAGGTCATGGGGCGGACGAATTACAACGTCATGTATTACTCCAGCGCCCAGCAGCTGGCGCATCACACCAGTTCCGGCTGCCCGATGCGGGTCGGCGACCTGCTGGGCTCGGGCACGATCTCGGGGCCGGGCCGCGAGCAGACCGGGGCGCTGCTGGAGATGACCGGAGGCGGCAAGGCGCCGGTCACGGTCAATGGCGAAAGCCGCACCTTCATCGAGGACGGCGACGAGATCGGGCTCTTTGCCGAAGCACAAGGTGATGGCTACCGCATCGGCTTCGGCCCCTGCACTGGCACTATCCTGCCGGCGCAGCCATGAGCGTCGTGCTGCACGACTATTGGCGCTCCTCGGCCTCCTATCGGGTGCGGATCGCGCTGGCGCTGAAGGGCATCGCCTATCGGCGGGTGACGGTGGACCTGGTCGCGGGCGAACAGCGCGGCGCGGCGAACCTGCGGGTCAACCCGCAGGGCCTGGTGCCGGCGCTGGAGATCGACGGCCGGGTGCTGACCCAGTCGCTGGCGATCATCGAATATCTGGAAGAGACCCGGCCCGAACCGGCGCTGCTGCCCGAAGATGCCGCGGCCCGCGCCCATGTCCGGGCGCTGGCCCTGGCCGTGGCCTGCGAGATCCATCCGGTCTCGAACCTGCGGGTGCTGGATCGGGTCGAGGCCCTGGCCGGGTCCGAGGCGCGCGCCGCCTGGAACCGCGAGAACATCGCCCGCGGCCTGGAGGCCGTCGAGCGGCTGCTGGACCATCCGGGCTTCGCCGGGCGGTTCTGCCATGGCGACCGGCCCGGCATGGCCGATTGCGTGCTGATCCCGCAGATCGACAACGCCCGCCGCTGGGGGGTAAATATCGACGCCTTCGCCAGGATCCAAAGGGTCGAACAGGCCTGCAAGACGCTCATCGCTTTTCGCACGGCGTTTCCTGAAAATGTCACGCCGCAGCAAGCGCGGGGCTGAACTCTGCAGACAGTTGCATCCTTTATGCCCAGCAATGGGCGACGGTAATCGGCGTGCCACCTGTCCGGGAGGGGCGCGTCAAGCGGTTGTAGCCGGTGTAGCCATCGAGTCAGGAGCCCGGCTCGCACGGCAATACCCGGAAGCCCTAAGTCGCGTCCTGATCCGCCTTGCGCAGAACGACCCGCAGCTTGCCGCTGTTGCCACCGCCGCAGAAGAACCGCGCGCCGCCATCCGATTCCAGCCCCGAGACCCCGATGCCCGCCGGCATCTCTAGCCGTTCCAGCACTGCGCCGGTGGCGGGGTCGATGCGGCGGATGTCGCTTTCCTCGCCCTGCCAGGTGCCGTGCCAGAGCGCGCCGCCGGCCCAGGTGACGCCGGTGACGAAGCGGTCGGATTCGAGGCTGCGCAGCACCTCGCCGGTCTCGGGATCGACCTGGTGGATGCGGCGCCCGCGATGCTGGCCGACCCAAAGCGAACCCTCGGCCCAGGCAAGCCCGGAATTGCCGCCCTCGGGCGCGGGAATGGTCGCCAGAACCGCGCCGCTTTCGGGGTCGATCTTGCGGATGACCGCCCCGGCGATCTGGAACAGATGCCGGCCGTCGAAGGCCGTGCCGGCATCGGCGGGAATCTCCAGCGCGCCCAGCAGCTCGCCGCTGTCGGGGTCCAGCGCGTTCAGCCGTTCGCCGCTGGCGAACCAGACCTGCCGGCCGTCGAAACTGACGCCATGCACTTCCTCGATTCCCGGAAAGGGGCCATATTCGCGGATGATTTCGGCCATGCGTTTCATGCATCCACCCTAGCGCATCGGCACGGGCGCCGGGAGTAACAAGCCTGTCGGGAAACCCGGCACGCTCCGCGCGATCCAGCGCCGCGCCCGGCCGTGGCCGAACCACTCCACCCTGCCGGCCCGCCGCAGTTCCGCCAGCGCACGCTGCACGCTGCGCGGGCTGACAGCCAGCGCCAGGGCCAGCGCCGAACTCGACCAGGCCTCGCCATCGGCCAGCAGGGCCAGCAGCCCGGCATGGTCACCCTCGACCGGCGGGGCCAGCACGGCGATCCTGCGCCCGCCGCACGGCTCCAGCACGAAGCCCCGGCCGGTCGCGCTGATCTCGGCGAGCGAGGAAAGGTGCCCGCGCAGCCGCCCGATCTCGACCCGCAGCCTCGCGCGATGCGATTCGTCGGCATGGCGGGCGCGAAAGGCACGCGCGAGCAGGGTTTCGCGCGCCACGTCGCCGGGCCATGCCTCGGCCAGAGCGCGCAGCAGCGCCATCAGCACCGGCCGCCCGGCCAGCGGCACCGCCGTCGCCCCGCCGCGCAGCAGGTTGCGGCAGGCATCGACCAGCAGCATGTCCGCGCCGAGCAACGCCTCGACCCCGGCAAGGTCCAGCAGCGCCTCGCGCCCGCTTTCGATCAGCCGCGCGGCTGGGGCATCGAAGGCGGCGCGCGCCTGTGCGACCTCGGCGGCCAGCGCGGCGATGCCCGTCTCATGCGCAGCGCGGGCGGCCCGGTCCAGCGCGGCCCGCGCATCGCCGGCCCGGATGCGCCGTATGGCGATGCCGGCGGCGACCAGCCAGAAGCCGGGACGCGACGCCGGGGGCAACGCGGCGATTTCCAGCGTCCCCAGCACCGCCTCGGCCTGATCAAGACGCCCGGTCAGCAGCAACAGCCGGGCCTGCAGGTAGCCGGCATGGGCGGCGTTCGCCCGGTCGTCCTGCGCCGCAAGCGCGCCTCGCGCCGTGCCAAGCGCCCGCTCCAGTCCGCCCAGGTCGCGCGTCACCAGCGCGATTTCCGCCGCGGCCAGCCGGCAGCGGGCGCGGGCCAGGGGATCGGCACCGAAACCCCGCGCGGCGCGCTGCAGCAGGTCCCGCGCCCGGTCCAGATCGCCAAGCTGCGCCATGGCGATGCCGCGCAGCGCCAGCGCCGGCGGGTCGTCGCGCAGGGCGACCCGCTTCAGCGCCGAAAGCGCGTCCCCCGCCGCCAGCGCCCGCGCCGCTGCCGCAATCCCGTCAAGCTTGTTACTCACGCCTGGCTGCCGCCCCGCCCTAGAGTCGTTGCTGCAAAGCATCGGACGGGAGGCCCGGAATGACAACGCCCACGGGAAAGCCCCGCGCGGCAGGCTGGCTGGCCCTTGCGGCGGCGCCCAGTTTCGCCGTCATGGCCGGGATCACGGCGGCCTCGCCCGCGCTTTGCCTGTCCGACCCCGGTCCGCTGCCGCTGGACGGCATGACCACGATGTATCTGCTGATGGCCCTGTTCCACCTGCCGCCCTGGCTGCGGCTGGTCTCAGACCAAGGCCCAACCCCGAAAGGAGACCGACCATGACCCAAGCCATCGTTTCCCGCGAGGCATGGCTGGACGCCCGCAAGGCGCTGCTGGCCCGCGAACGCGATATGACCCATCAGCTCGATGCGCTGCGGGCCGAGCGGCGGCGGATGCCCTGGGTGCGCATCGACAAGCCCTATCGCTTCGACGGGCCCGACGGCGAGGTGACGCTGGGCGATCTCTTCGGGACCCGCAGCCAGCTTGCCGTCTATCACTTCATGCTGACGCCGGGATCGGAGCATATCTGCTCGGGCTGCGCCTTCGTCGCCGATCATGTCGATGCTGCCCGGCAGCATTTCGAGCAGGCCGACCTGGCCTTCGCCGCCGTCTCGCGCGCGCCGATCCGGCGCATCGAGGAGGTCAGACGGCGCATGGGCTGGACCTTTCCCTGGCTGTCGTCGGGAGACGGCGATTTCAACTACGATTTCGGCGTCTCGTTCACCAAGGAGGATCGCGCGGCCGGCCGGGCGATCTACAACTACGGGACGGTGATCGAAAGGAGCCCGGACATGTTCGGGGTCAGCATCTTCGTGCGGCAGGACGGCGCCCTCTTCCACAGCTATTCCACCTATCACCGCGGCGTGGAATTGCTGATGGGCGCGTTCAACTGGCTGGACCTGACCCCAAAGGGCCGCAACGAAAACGGCGCCATGAGCTGGCTGCGGCTGCATGACGAATATTGAAAGGTGCTATGCCTCGATGCGATGCATCTCGCGATAGGTTCCGGGCGAGATGCCGAAGCGCCTCTGGAACAGGCGCGAGAATCTTGCGGCCGGAAACAGCCCCACCTGCGCGGCGACCTGCTTCAAGGGCAGGCCGCGCGACAGCAACATACGCGCCGCATCCAGCCTTAGCGTCTCGACGAAATGCGCCGGGGTCTGGCCGGTGGCGGCAGTGAACTTGCGGTGAAAGCTGCGCTCGCTCAGCCCGGCGCGGTCGGCCAGGGCCGGGACATCCAGGGGGGCGTGCAGGTTGGCCTGGATCCAGCCGATCAGCGCCACGAAGGGGCTGTCGCCCCTGGCCTGCGCCGACAGCAGGGGGCTGAACTGCGACTGATGGCCCGGCCGGCGCGCATAGAGGACCAGCCGTTGCGCCACCTCGCCCGCGATGCCGGCGTCCAGGTCGCGGGCGACCATAGCCAGCGCCATGTCGATGCCGGTGGTCACCCCGGCCGAGGTCCAGAGCCTGCCGTCGGTCACGTAAAGCGCCTCGGGATCGACGTTCACGCCGGGGAAATGCGCCTGGAAGGGCGCGCAGGCGTCCCAATGCGTCGCGACCCGGCGACCGTCCAGCAGCCCGAGACCGGCCAGCACCATCCCGCCCGAACAGACCGAACCAAACCGTTCGGCCTCCGGCGTCAATCCAGGCAGCGCCGCACGCAATTCCGGGTCGGCCATGGCGGCTTGCAGCGGCCCGCTTTCGGCGCCGACGATCAGCAGCGTGCCGAGCCGTTGCCCGCGCAATTCATCCAGGCGCGCGGTCTGCACGGATATTCCGGTGCTGCTGGCGACCTCGCCGCCGCCCGGCGAGGCCAGCGAGATCTGGTAGAACGGCGCCTTGCCAACCTGCCCCAAGGCGCGGTTCGCGCCGTTGAAGACGGATGCGGGACCGGCCATGTCCAGCAGTTCGAACCCTGGATAGAGGATGAAGACGACCCGGTGCATTGGCAGAGATTGCACGTTTTTTGTCATATCTGCCAGCCCATCCGCAGACTAACCTGGGCCGACAGCTTTCCTGGCCAGTTCAACGAGGTGAGACATGGACCGAATGGCAAAACGACCCGCGAGATCGTCGAACGCTTTCACGATGCGTTCGAGAACCACCGCCCCGACGCCCTCGACGCGCTGATCGACGAGGGCTGCATCCTGGAGAACACCGCCCCCGCCCCGGACGGCGCGCGCTACGAAGGCCGCAAGGCCTGCCTGGATTTCTGGAAGGGTATCGCCGCCCGGGCCAGTCTCGCCTTCACGGCCGAGGAGATCTGGGCCGGCAAGGATCGCGGCATCATCCGCTGGCGGCTGTCTTGGGGCGAGGGCGAAGCCGACCGGGTGCGCGGCGTCAACATCCTGCGCGTCCGGGACGGCAGGATCGTCGAGGCTTTCGGATATGTGAAGGGATAGCGAGGCAAACCGATGAGACTTCGCATCGCCCTGCGGGCCATCCTGGGACTGGCCCTCCTTTCGGCGGCGGGCTTCGGCATCTGGATCGCCTCGCTGCCGCCCGCATCGGCAGACCTGACCCCGCCGCAGGTGCCGCAGGCAGAGACGGATGCCCTGCTCGCGGCGCTGGAACCGCCGAAGCGCGCGCGACCCCTGGTCGCCATCGTCGGCCTCAACGATGCCACCGAGACCACCGATTACCTGCTGCCCTATGGCATCCTGAAGCGCGCCGATGTCGCCGAGGTGGTCTCCCTTGCCACCGCACCGGGCCCGGTGCGGCTGTTTCCCGCGCTGACCGTGCAGCCCGACGCGACCATCGCCGCCTTCGACGCGGCGCATCCCCAAGGCGCGGATTACGTGATCGTCCCCGCCATGAGCCGCGACGATGATCCGGCGGTGACCCTTTGGCTGCGGGATCAGGTCGGCAAGGGCGCGGTGATCATCGGCATCTGCGCCGGCGCCAAGGTGGTTGCCGCCGCCGGGCTGCTGAGCGGCAGGCGCGCCACGACGCATTGGTATTACCTGGACGCGCTGCGCAAGATCGACCCGACCATCGCCCCTGTTCCGGACCGGCGGATGGTCGCGGATGGGGGTGTGGTGACGACGACCTGCATCACCGCCTCGATGCCGATGATGCTGACCCTGGTCGAGGCCATCGCCGGTCGAGCCAGGGCGGAAGCGGTTGCCCGCGAGCTCGGCATCGCCCGCTGGGATGCACGGCATGCCAGCGGCGCCTTCGCGCTGACCCGGCCTTTCGCGGCGACGGTGCTGGCCACCCGGCTGGCGTTCTGGAACCATGAGAAGCTGGGCATCGCCCTTGCGCCGGGCATGGACGAGATCTCGCTGGCGCTGGCGGCCGATGCCTGGTCGCGGACATATCGGTCGAAGGTGACGACTTATGCCGCGTCGGGTATGGTCGGAACTCGCAGCGGCATCCGTCTCATCCCCGACCGGCAGGACGCAGACTGGCCAAGGGATCGGCGCGTCCCGGCCTTTTCCGACGGCAAGCCCGCCGATGTCCTGGACCGGACGCTTGACGCGATCACCGCGCGTTACGGCGCAAGCACCGCCGATGCGGTGGCGATGCAACTGGAATATCCAAGGTAGACAGGAGGAACCTATGCCACATACGATCCGGCTGCACCGCGTCATCGCGGCGAAACCCGAGAAGCTCTATCGCGCCTTCCTCGAGCCCGACGCGGTGGCAAGCTGGCTGCCGCCCTACGGCTTTCTCTGCACCGTCCACGAGCTGGAGGCGAAGGTCGGCGGCCAGCACCGGATGTCGTTTCGCAACTTCACCACCGGCGACAGCCATGCGTTCGGCGGCAGCTACCTGGAGCTGATCCCGGACAGGCGCCTCGTCTATGCCGACCGGTTCGACGACCCCAACCTGCCGGGCGAGATGACGGTCACGGTGGATCTGAAACAGGTTTCGGTCGGCACCGAGGTCAATATCGAACAGCAGGGCGTGCCCGATCTGATCCCCGCCGAAGCCTGCTATCTCGGCTGGCAGGATTCCCTGCACAAGCTGGCGAAACTGGTCCAGCCCGAGATCAAACAATAGGCGCAGGAGCTTTCCGATGACCCCCACCATCACCGCCTTCGCAAACTCCCCCGACCGCGGCCAGGGACAGGCGCGCGACATGCGCGTCCGTTGGGCGCTGGAAGAGATTGGCCAGCCCTACGATGTCCGCCTAGTGAGTTTCGGCGAGATGAAGCAGCCCCCACACCTGGCGCTGCACCCCTTCGGGCAGATCCCGACCTATGAGGAAGGCAATCTTGCCCTGTTCGAGTCGGGCGCCATTGTGCTGCATGTCGCGCAGCGCCATCCGGGCCTGCTGCCCGAGGACGCGAATGCGCGGGCGCGGGCGATCATGTGGATCTTCGCCGCGCTCAACACCGTCGAGCCGCCGATCATCGAGTGGGAGCAGGCCGTATACTTCGAGCGCGACAGGCCCTGGTACCAGGCGCGCCTTCCCCTGCTGGAGAAGCGCATCCGCGGCCGGTTGGAGCAGCTTTCCCGCCGGCTCGGCGAGGCCGACTGGCTCGACGGCGCCTTCAGCGCCGGCGACCTGATGATGGTGACGGTGCTGCGCAGGCTGGAGGGCAGCGGCATCCTGGACGGGTATCCCAGCCTCCGCGCCTATGTCGCCCGAGGTGAGGCGCGTCCCGCCTATCGGCGCGCCTTCGAGGCACAACTGGCGGTGTTCACGGCCTCGCAGGGTTAAGCGGGCTTTTGCGGAAAGATTATGGCAGACTGAAGCAAGGGGGAAGGAGAGACGCCGGAATTCGGGCCGCACTCTTCACGAAGCACAGGCCTGGGCAATCGACAGGCTGTTCTCATAGAGATGATGGCGGGTGATCCGGCCATCCTCGACCGTGAGGCGCAGGGCGAAAGGGCCCTCGAAGGATTTTCCCGTCGCCCGCACGGTTCCCGACAGATGCCCCATCAGGACCGCGTCGGCGCCATCGACAAGCAAGGTATCGACCGAGGCCCACGCATCCTCGGGCACCGTATATTGCGCCAGTTCGGTGAACTGGGCAGCGCACTCGGCGGCGGTAGATCGCGGCCGGATCCATGGGACGGCGGGGTTTTCAGCAAGCTGCCAGTCCACGTCCTCGGCGAACAGCGAGGCCAGGCGCGCGGTGTCGCCCGCCAGCCTGGCAGCGAGGAATTGCTGCACGACGGCGCGAGTTCGGTCGGCGACGGAATCCGGGGATGTGGTGGTTTGCGACGGCGGGCGGTGGTAGTCTTCAGGCATGATCATCTCCTTAAAGCGGATTCCGCCCTGCCGACTGGCAGAGCGATGCCCAATCATCGCGAATCGGCGTTGCGAAAGCGATTACCCCGCAGGTAATCGTTTCGTCGCCGCGCCCGAGCCGAGCGTCCTGCCATGAGCGAGGTGACCGGAAATGCGGGCGAATTGCTGCGCCGATGGCGGCAGAGACGCGCGCTCAGCCAGCTTGCGCTGGCAAGCGAGGCGGAGATTTCCCAGCGTCATCTCAGCTTCCTGGAATCCGGGCGGTCCCGGCCAAGCCGAGACATGGTTCTGCATCTCAGCGAAAGGCTGGACATACCTCTGCGGGACCGCAACCTGATCCTGACCGCGGCGGGCCATGCCCCGCATTACCCGCATCGCGGGCCGGATGCCCCGGAATTCTCGGCGGTGCGCGGGATGATTGAACGCGTCCTGCAAGCCCATCTGCCGCATCCCGCCCTGGCGGTGGATCGCCGCTGGACGCTGATTTCCGCTAATCCGGCGGCCCTGAAGCTGATAGGGGATGCCGCCCCCCATCTGCTGGAGGGAGAGGTCAATGTCCTGCGCCTGAGCCTTCACCCCGAAGGGCTGGCGCCGCGCATTCTCAACCTGCCGGAATGGCGCGCCCACCTGCTGGCCCGGCTGGAGCACGATATCAGGCAGTCGGCGGATGCGGTGCTGGCCGCGCTTCACGACGAAATCGCCGCCTTTCCCTGCCCCGCAAGCACGACGCCGCCAGCCTCGGATCCCGAGCGGGAGGGGCGCATCGCGGTGCCGCTGAGGCTGCGAAGCGGTGCAGGGGCCCTGTCCTTCCTCAGCACCACCACGGTCTTCGGCACGGCCACGGAGGTGACGCTGTCCGAGGTGACGATCGAGGCGTTCCTTCCGGCCGACGACAGGACCGCCAGGGCAATGACGCAGGCGGCCGAGGGTTGATATGAGGCACTCCCGGCGGCTGGCGGCAGGAGGATGGCAGCCGACTGACAGGCACCAGCGGGCGTTGTCCCGCGCCGGATCATGGGCTCTCGGAACCGGCCTTCGGGCAATTCGACCTGATCCATAACGATTGAAGGCCGGGCGGTCGCCGCCTTCCCCGCCTCGCCGAGCCGCCGCGTTTCAGGACCAGCCCGCAAGGCAGCCGCGGCGCTTCAATTCGCGGATAAGGCGCGATATGCCCGGACCGGGCAAGACGAATAGCAGGGGATGCAGATGAACAGGCCTCATGCGGCACCCCCGCGAGACTTCCGGTGGGACGTGGACGGGTTGCAGCTTGCCGGCTGGCATGGGGGCACGAGGGTGGCATTCCCGTGCTGGCCCTGCACGGCTAGATGGACCATGCCACCAGTTTCCAGGAACTGGCGCCCCGGCTTGCCGGATGCCATGTCGTCGCGCTGGACCTCAGCGGGCAGGGGCGGAGCGGCCATCGTGCGCCCCATGCCACCTACAATATCTGGGACGACCTGCCCCAGATCGCCGGAGTCCTGGATCGACTGGGATGGAGAGATTGCGTACTTCTGGGCCATTCCCGGGGCGCCAGTATCGCGATCCTCTTCGCCGCGGCGCAGCCTGAAAGGGCCCGCGCATTGGTCGCGCTCGATTGGCTGGTGCCCGAACCCATGCCCGATGAAAGTGTCGTTTCGACCCTGCGCGCCTTCATCGAAGAGACCCGCAGGCAAAAGGCAAGCGCTCCCAGAACCTTTGCCTCGAAAGCCGATTACATCGAGCGCCGCCGGGCCCAAGGCAATTCGCGGCAAACCTCGGAGGCATTGGCCAGCCGTGCGCTGATCGAGAGGCCCGGCCGCTTCCAGCTGCGCAGCGATCCGCGGCATTTCGCCAGTTCCGCCGTCAAACTGACGCAGGGGCAGGTGGAAGCCGTGCTGCGCGCGATCAGTTGCCCCGTTCTGAACCTGTGGGCCGAAGACGGCGTCAAGAGCCGCAGACCGAAAGCCATGGAACTGGCCCGGCTTGGCGCAAGGCTGATCCCGGATTACGACATGGCCGAGCTTCCCGGAGACCATCATTTCCACCTCGAACCCCGTCTCGCCGGGCGGATCGCCGGCGCGATACTGGCGTTCCTGACCCAGAACGGCCGGTCCTGATCTGGGAAGGACGGATGCGCCCCCGTTACCTCCGAAGCCGGATCGCGGCAAGGATGTCCTCGCAGGTCTTGCTCGCACCGTGTACGAGAGCGTCCGAGCCGCCTCCTCACGCCGTCGGCACGGTTCCCCCGTCGATCACATGTTCCGTGCCGGTGATGGAGCTTGCCCGATCCGAGGCGAGGAAGGCGATCAGGCTGGCGATCTCGGCCGGTTTCGCGGGGCGGCCGAGGGGGATGCCGCCAAGCGCCTCCATGATGATCCGCTTGCCGCCCTCGTAGTCGGTGCCGGCCTCCTGTGCCAGCCGCTCGGCATGGCGGATGGCGGCCTCGGTTTCGATCCAGCCGGGAGCGACGCGCAGAACGCGCACGCCTTTGGGTGACACTTCTTTCGCAAGGCTCTTGCTGTAGGTCGAGAGCGCGGCCTTGGCGCTCGCATAGCCGGTGGTCGAGCCCGGCAGCGGCATGAGGCGCTGGATCGAGGTGACATGGATCACCACGCCCGCGCCCTGCGCCATCATCCCCGGCACAAGCGCGCGGTCCAGCCGGACGGCGGAAAGCAGGTTCCAGTCCAGCTCCTTCTGCCATTCCTCGTCCGTCAGCGCGGCGAAGCCGCCGCCCGGCGCGCTCGATCCGCCCAGCACATGGACCAGGATGTCGACGCCGCCCATGCGGCCCCGCGCGGCCTCGGCCACGGCGCGGCAGCCCTGTGCGGTGGTCAGGTCGGCGGCGACGAAGATCTGTTCGGGCAGGTTCTCGGGGCGAGAGCGGGCCGTGGTCAGCACCTGCGCGCCAAGTTCCCGGAACAGCGCCACGGTGGCAGCGCCGGTGCCCTGCGTGCCGCCGGTGATCAGGGCCCGCTTGCCCTGCAAGGTCAGAAAGCCGGTCATCAGCGGATCTCCAGATCGGTGATGCGGTCGCCCGCCAGGCCGAAGGTGAAGGTCAGCGTGGCCGGGCTGCCCGGAAAATCGCCGCTGACGCGGGCGCGGACCACGGTCTTGTCCGCCGCTTGGGTCAGGTCCAGCGGCTCGGCCCTGTGGCGATACTGCGCCTTGGCCGCCTGCCACCAGGCCAGGATCTCCTCGGGGCCGCGGTAGGTCCGGTGCTCGTCACGCACGACGGCATCGGGCGCGAAGGCCGCGGCCAGGGCCTCGGCATCCTGCGGGGCCTGAGCCGCGAAATAGGTTCTGATCGGCGCGGGAAGCTGCATGTTCCGTTCCTTCTGTTACTTGCAGGTGAAACATGGGCCTCGACCATTATCAGAATAAGCCGGATAATATGGCATCTGGTGATGACAGAATCGGGACAATGAAGGATGCCGGGCTAAGGGATCTGGAGGCCGTTCTGGCCATCGCGCGCCGGGGCACCTTCCGGGCGGCGGCGATCGAGCTGGGCATGTCGACGACCGCGCTGTCCCATGCCATCGCCCGGCTGGAGGCGGGCCTGGGCGTGCGGCTGTTCAACCGGACCACCCGCAGCGTGTCGCTGAGCGATGCCGGGCGGCAGTTCGTCGCAAGCGTCTCGCCGGCGCTGGCCGAGATCCGCGGGGCGATGGACAGCGTGCGCGCGCAGGGCCAGACGCCCTCGGGGATGCTGCGCATCAATGCCTCGGCGGTGGCGGGGCGAGAGATCATCTCGCCCCTGGTGCTGGACTTCCTGCTCCGCCATCCCCGGATGCAGGTCGACCTGGTGACCGAGGAGCGGCTGGTCGACATCGTGGCCGAAGGCTTCGATCTGGGCATCCGCACCGCCGACCTGGTCCCCCGCGACATGATCGCCCTGCCGCTTGGCAAGCCGCAGCGCTATGCGGTCGTCGCGACGCCGGCCTGGCTGGCGGGCCGGCCCCGGCCGCGGGTGCCGGCCGATCTGCTGGCGCATGACTGCATCCGGGTGCGGCTGCCGAACCGAGAGCTGTTCCGCTGGTATTTCGAGCGGCAGGGCGAGGTGGTGCAGATCGACGTCCGCGGCCGCCTGATCCTGGACGAGGCGGCCATCGCCCGCGCCGCCGTGCTGGAGGGCGCGGGCATCGGCTTCTTCATCGAGCAGAACGTGGCCGAAGACATCGCCGCCGGCCGCCTGATCCGCCTGCTGGAGGACTGGACCCCGCCGCGCCCCGGCTTCTGCCTGTATTACCCCGGCCGCAGGAATCCGTCGGCGGGGCTCACCGCATTCCTTGCGATGGCGCGAGAGATGGCGCAGCAGGCGCAGAGGGTGTGAGGGCCGGTTCGGCCCTTACCTGCCGCTCAGCTTCCCCGGGTGCTGCAATGCCGCATTCTCCAAAGCCGCCCTTCGAGGTGTGAAGCAGCAAAGACGAACGGTCTTTACTCGCACACCTTGTCTGGCATCTCCAGTTACTTGCTGTATTTTGGAGCCATTGCTAAAATTCGTGCAATTGACGGCATGCCGTAGCCAAGCATAACATCTGATTTCAATGTCAAACACATTTGAACTCCGACGATAAGTGAGAATAGCGACAGTATGAAGATCGCGCCCCGTGGGCCTGTGCTCCGTTGACCGATACCGCCGCCGCTCCGTCCTCACCGCCGACAGGCCCCCTCGAGGATGCGCTCGCGTCGCTCAAGCGCGATCTATCGAAGCTGTCGACGCGGCTCAAGTCAGTCGATCACACCGTCACGACCGAGTGCAAGGCGCTGACACTCCGTCTTCACTATCCCGCGTTTCGGCAGCGGAAGCCAATGATGTCCGAACTGGTGGACACCGTTTCGACGTACATCGTCAATTTCTGCCTGCCCCGGCAGCAGGTAGCGGACCTTAACGAGCAGTATGGGAAGGTTTCTCCCGAGGAGTTCACAACAATGTTCGAGGTGCTTCGTCAGGAGGCATTCGATCTCTTCAAACGCGCCCACGTCGCGACGAACATCTATTGGGGCGAGGCGAAGCTCTACGGCAACCTGGATCAGGCCATCACAGAGGCGGCGAAGTCGATCGCCGAGTCGCTGGACGACAAGAAGATCAAGCACGAGATCACGCTGGTAAAGCGGCACCTCGACCTTTCCGGCTTAAAGCCTGACGCTAAGAAAGCGATGCTCGACTTCCTCGATCCGTACGGATCGGGATACGCGCCCAGCTTCGGGCGTGGCTGAACCGTCCGGCTATAGGTGAACTCCGTTATCCCGGTGCGGATCACCTTGCGCACCACCTTCTTCGACAGCTTCAGGTCGCGGCAGATCGTCTTGATCCCCTTGCCCTCGGTAAAATGCAGCCGCCTGATTTTTGCGATTGTCTCCACGATCAGCATCCCGCGCTCGGCCTCCGATAATCTTCGGAAGCACAATGGACCAACCCCCGGTCGGTGGGGTCCCTTTTGGACGCCGATCACCCCAGAAGCGGGGTCCTTATTCCACGCCGGTCAACAGCCGA
>NZ_JAEN01000038.1:0-17258 GCF_000518925.1 Paracoccus sp. J39
GATGCAGCTCATCGACAAGCAGTTCCTCGACACCCCCTTCTACGGGGTCCGGCAGATGACCTGGCATCTGCAGAACGAGGGGCACGGCGTGAACCAGAAGCGCATCCGACGGCTGATGCGGCTCATGCGCCTGATGCCGATCTACCAGAAGCCCAACACCAGCAAGCCGAGGAAAGGGCACAAGACCTATCCCTATCTGCTGGGCGGGCTACGGGTCGATCGCCNCGGTCAGGTCTGGTGCGCCGACATTACCTACCTGCCGATGCGGCGCGGCTTCCTGTATCTCGTCGCCATCATGGACTGGTTCACCCGAAAGGTGCTGGCGTGGCGGATATCGAACACGCTGGAGGCGGACTTTTGCGTCGAAGCGCTGAACGAGGCCATCCACCGCTTCGGCGCGCCGGGGATCATGAATACGGACCAAGGTTCACAGTTCACGTCTTTTGCCTGGACGGACAGGCTGAAGCGCGCTGGCACTCGGATCTCGATGGACGGCAAGGGGCGCTGCATCGACAACGTCTTCATTGAACGCCTGTGGCGGTCCCTGAAGTATGAATGCGTCTACCTGCATGCCTGGCAAACGGGGTCACAGGCCAAGGCTGCCATTGGCCGATGGATCACCTTCTACAACCACCAGAGGCCCCACACCGCCCATGGCGGACGACCACCCGCCGTGGTTTACTTCAACAGTATCGAAATCGATCAGCAGGCGCAGGCAGTAGCTTAAATATCCCCGAAAACTGTCCAAGGATCGGGGAGCAGCTCATTCACACTGTGAATCCAGTGGGCAAAGGGGCGAGTATGAGCAAGCCTGAGCCCACCCGCTACCGCACGATGAACTGGAAGTCCTACAACGATGCCTTGAAGCGGCGCGGGTCCCTTCTGATCTGGCTGGACAAGGACAGGGTTTGGCGCGCACCCAAATCCGGATGCAATGGTCGGCCGCCGGTCTTCTCTGATGCCGCGATCCAGTTCTGCTTGATGGTGAAGGTTCTGTTCGGCCTGCCTCTGCGGCAAACGACAGGGATGGTGGCGAGCATCCTTTCGATGGCCGGGCTCGACTGGCGGGTGCCCGATTTCTCGACCCTGAGCCGCAGGCAGAAGCGCATCACGGTTCAGATCACGAGCCGCCGTGCGCCGGGGCCGCTGAACCTGCTGGTGGACAGCACCGGGATCAAGTTTCTTGGTGATGGGGAATGGCTTGCCCGCAAGCATGGCCCGCATCGCCGACGCCAATATCGTAAGGTTCATCTGGCGATGGACACGGCTACAGGTGACATCCGCGCCGTCGAATTCACCTCAAGCCGTGAAGGCGACAGCCCTGTTCTGCCCGACCTGCTCAACCAGATCCCAGAGGATGAACAGATCGGCACCGTCACCGGCGACGGTGCCTTTGACACCCGACGCTGCCACACCGCGATCCTGGATCGAGGCGGCACCGCTATCATCCCGATCCGGAGGAATGGCCGTCTCTGGAAGGAGGATTGCCCCGCAGCCAGGGCGCGCAACGAGATCCTCCGGGCAACCCAGCGCTTGGGCAGGGCCATATGGAAGCGCTGGTCAGGTTATCACGTCCGAAGCAGGATCGAGGCAAGGATGCGCTGCCTCAAGGTCTTCGGTGAACGCATCTCATCACGAGACCCGGACCGCCAGACCGCCGAAATCCATATCCGCATCGCCCTCATGAACCGCTTCAATGCCCTCGGATCCGCCGAGATCAAACGCGTGGCATGAACTCAACGCGGAAAGGGAAAACTGCGCTCACACACTGACTTCTGCAACAACGCCCATGCGGCGAGGCCCGGTCCGAGCGGGTGCGGTGCGAGGGGAAACAGTCTCCCCCCTGAGCTAGCCCATCTCCAGCATGGAGCGATCCAGCCGGTAGGCCCGGTTGCGGTCCGGATCGATGCTGCGGGGGAGCTTGTACTGCGAGGACACCCGCTCGCCGCCGGGCACCAGGATGCCGGCTTCACGCAGCAACTTGACCGCCCGCTCGGCCTGCATGCCGGAAGCGACCTCGGTGCGCAAAGCCTCGGCCCCAAGATAGATCCAGTTCATGTCGATCCAACCCACGTCATTGTCACCAAGGACCGCTCCGGGCCGGAGCAAGCGGTGCCGGTTGGCGCGCAACCATCCCGTGAGCCGATGTGCCATCGCCTCGGCGCTGGTGGGGGGCTGGGCCGCATGGGCCCGGTGCCAAAGACGGGCGATCTCGGTCAGCGCCACAGAGGCGGTGTTCTGCGGCCAGGGCAGGACGCCCAGCCGCGCGGCGATCTCGCCCGTGGCAGCGATCAGCGCCAGGCGCTTCAGCACGCGCTGCACCGGACCGTCAGGCGACTCCACCGTCAGGCCGACGGCCGCCAGCATGTCGGGCTGCAACCTTTCGATCAGGGCGGGCACCGTGGTTGCGATGATGGCATGATGCTCGATCAGCCGCTGCACGAAGGCCGGCAGTGCGTGGCCATGGTGGCGGCCGGCAGCGTCACGGATCGCCTCGGACAGCGCGTGGCCCGAGGCATAGCCATGCAGGTTCTCGAAGATGCCATGCGTCCAGGAGCGGGCCGGGATATCGATCAGCCGCACGCCGAGGCCGGCCGGCATGTCGATGCGTGCGCTGGCCAGCATGGCGGCGATCGGGCGCTCGGAGGTGGAGAGCATCGCCGTGCGCCAATGCGTCGTTTTTTCGAGCGCCAGCTTGCGATTGCCGCGCAGCCGACCGGTGCCGTTGCCGGTGGAATAAAGCGCCGCGATAATCTCGGTCGAGGGTTGCGCGGGGAATTCGTCCAGCAGCAGCGCGCCGTCGTTTGCCTGCAAGCAGGTCAGTTCCAGCCCGGTATTCGTCGCGTTCCAGGTGGCCAGCGCCTCGCGCGGGGCCATGCAGCTAAGCGCAGCGACCAAAGCGGTGGTCTTTCCCGAACTCGTGCGCGCATGGAAGTTCAGCCCCAGCGTGTCGATCCCGGCGAACTTCAGCAGCGGCCCGGTCAGCGCGGCCGAGATGGCGCAGATGATTGCCGGATTGCCGAGCGCCAACTGCCCGATGCTGTCCTTCCAGCCCTCGAGCGATCCGCAGGGCGGGGCCGCGGGACGGGTGATCGAGAGTTCGATCGCGTCCTCATGCGGGCCGGGCCGGCCCAGAACGCTGCCATCGGGCAGCACGAAGACCGGCGTGTCGCCAGCCTGCTGCCAGCCGGGCTGGGAGACCAGGCGGGTGCGCGCCCTGACCGGCCAGCGACGGAGCATATCGACGATGTAATCGCGGTTGCCCTCGATGGCGAGGCCGGCCGCAACCAGCTGCGCACAGACGCGGCGGGGACCGGCGATCATCTCCTCCTCGGCGATGGTCACATGCCGCAGGATGCCGTCGCGGTCAAGAAAGCGGATGCGGCGCGACCAGTTGTGCCCGTGGCCGTCGCGGACCAGCGACTCAACCCGCAGGGGGCCACACATCGGCGTCCAGTCATCGTCTTCCCGACCGCCAAAGCCCAGCATCCGCTCGCGCGCCAGATAGTGCCAGCCCGGAGGCATTTCCTCCAGCATGGCAAGCAAGAAAGCCCTGATCTGCGGGTCGATGGGCGAAGCTGCGTCAGCGGTTGCGACATAGGTAGCGGTGGCAACGGGGGCGGGCAGCTGGGCCTGTCCGGCATTGGACGCGGGAACAGCGAGCGCAGCGTCGGCCAGCGCGGGATCGGCCGTCTCGAGGTCGGACTGCGGCGCCCGGTGCTCGGGCATCGGGGAAACGTCGTGGTCGGGCATGGTTGGTATCCAATTCAGGGTTGCATCGTCCCGTCAAAGATGCGTCGCCTCGCCCCAAAAAGCAGCCGTGGGGCAGGCGCTCGAATGTGGACAACCGGTGAATGTCTGATGTTTTTTGTGGATTACGCGCGACGGCGGGCAATTTCTGATGACCTTGACCAGTTTCGCGCAAGCGGAGCATGCCGGAGAGATGACGAGGAAAACGCCTGATGAATCCATTGGACCACTTGGACCAATGGACCGGCCTTGAGCCGCCAGCGGTCCAATCGGTCCGGTAGGTCCAGGTGGTCCAATGCTTCGGGTGTATGGCTGAAGCTGAATTGCGCCATCGGGTCGCTGAAGAAGCCTATGTTCCCCCGAGGAGCGCAGGTTGCGAATGTAGAGCTTGCCCGCCGCGCCCGGATGCCATCGGCTGGTGTGATGAGCGCCGGAACTATCTTGGCATCGAGGCCTTCCGGACCGAAATCGCCTCCGGCATGCCGGCCGGTCCGGCGGTGAAGCTGCTGGGCGAGGCGGCGCTGCTGGTTCCGGGTGGTGAGCAGAGGTCGTTTCAGTATCGCCTTCCCCGGCATGTCGATCCGGACAGGGCACGGGTCTATCGCTTCGACAGGCAGAGGATTGAGCGCGGATAATGCGGCGGGGCTGCATTCTGCCGGACATCCAAGCGTTTATTGCGGCGGTTTCCGAGCCGCCGCGAGCAGGCGCGCTGGCATTATTCGGTATCGGAATAAAAGCCGTTTATCTGTTCTCTGCCGATCAGGTGGGAGGATCTCTGGTCATGCCCCGACAATCATTTCCCCTTCTTGGCGGGCCTCACAGGCGGAGCAGCAGCCTTTTACAAAGCCCGATAATATGGGGTAAGGCTTGTCGTGCCATGTTATCAGGCAACACGAAGTCAGGCAGTTGAGTTCTGATCTGACCCACGGCAGGCAATGATTTTGGGGCCGTCGCCATCCGAGAGCCCCATCGCATCTCAGCTTCGATAGTCGTGTGACGATGCCTTGACCACCCTGCTTCTCTGCGCTCCAAGCCCGGTCCCGCCCAAACTGACCAGATTGCCCTCGCGCAGAAAACGCGGCGGTTTCTGCGCGCAACCGATGCCGGCAGGGGTTCCGGTCTGGATCACGTCTCCGGGTTCCAGCGCCATATAGTCCGAGATATGCGCGATCAGTTCCGCGACCGACCACAGCATGTCCGAGGTTGATCCCTGCTGGATGCGCCTGCCGTCGATCTCAAGCCACAGATCAATGACTTGCGGGTCAGGGATTTCGTCGGCTGTCACCATCCACGGACCCAATCGCGCGAAGCCATCATGTCCCCGGCCCTTGACACTTTCGCCGCCGTGGTGGCGCTGATGGTCACGTTCCGACAGGTCATTGGCAAGGCAGTATCCCGCAACATATTCCAACGCCTGCTGCGGCGAAACATGCCGTGCATATGTTCCAATGACGGCGGCAAGTTCAACCTCCCAATCGGTGGCGGTGGAGCCGTGCGGCAGGATGATGTCATCATCCGGCCCCGCCAGCGCCGAGCTTGGCTTGATCGAGATCGAGGGTGCTTCGGGGCGCGGCACATCCAGTTCGATCATCGTGCTGGTATAGTTCAACCCGACGCAGATGATCTTGCCGGGGCGGGCCGTGCAGGCGCCGAAGTGGGTGCCTTCGGGCAGCAGCGGCAGGCTTCGGGCGTCAAGTGCCGCCAGTCGCGCCAATCCCTGCGGCGAAAGTGTCTCGGCGTCAAAATCGCAGATGACCGATGAGAGGTCGCGCATACCGCCCGAGCCATCGAACAATCCCGGTCGTTCCCGGCCGGACGGGCCGTGTCGGAAAAGTCTCATCGGTCATCTCCGTTGCGTGTTTGTCATCCAGTTTCGTTCCGAACGAGAAAGGCGGGTCAATATTGCCCGCTGGCGGGAGGGCGCTGTTCCTGGGCGACGGTGATCGCTGTGGCGCGGTTGGCCAGCTCATCCTCGTCCACGATGACGCCAAGACCGGGCGCGTCGCTCAGGGTAAAGTGACCGTTGACCGGTTCGGCGGGGTTGCGGAAAACGGGGCGGCCGCGATCCCATCTGTCGGCCAGTTCCACGGGCCTGGTCATGTGCATGATCGTCGATAGCACATGGATATTTGCGAAGTGTCCGACGGCAGGCTGGGTCTGGTGGGGCACAAGCTCGACCCCGTGAGCATGGGTCAGGGCCGCGCATTGCATCATGCCGGTGATCCCGCCCATCTTGATGATATCGGGTTGCACCATGCGCACGCCGGACAGGATCAGATCCTTCAGTGCCTGAAGCGTATAGGTCTGCTCACCGGCGGATACGGTGATGTCCAGCCGCTGCGCAACCTCGCCCATGGCACCGACATGGTAATGCTGGACCGGCTCTTCGAACCAGCTATAGCCCAGATCCTCCAGCGCCCGGCCCACGCGGATGGCACCGCCGACCGAATAGCCGTTATTGGCGTCGAACCCGATCACCGCATCCGGGCCAAGCAACTCGCGCACGGCACGGGCCTTGGCGATATCGCCGGGGATATCGACATCGCAGCGGGTGCGGTCGCCGTCCCAACGGATCTTGACGGCGGCCGGCTGTTCGGCCTCGACCCGGCGCGCGACTTCGCGCACCACCTCGTCCACGCTGCGCGCGGCATTCCCGCCGATCGAGCTGTAGCAGGGCAGGCGGGTTCGCCATGCCCCGCCAAGCAATTTATAAACCGGCTGGCCCAGCAATTTGCCTTTCAGATCCCACAAGGCGATGTCACAGGCGGCCAGCGCGGCGGTGGCGATCCCCTCCGGCCCCAGCTTGACCAGCCGGTGCATCAGTGTGTCGAGCAGCACGGCGTGGTCCAGCACCTCCTTGCCTTCCAGAAACGGCGCGATGTCGCGCGCGACGACGCCAAGCGACGCGATGCCGCCCAGCATCGGCGAGGCCTCACCCCAGCCGACAGTGCCATCTTCGGCGGTGATGCGCACGAAGGCGCTGGTTGGCATCCAGCCCGTGCCGTCGCCCATGGCGACGCTCAATGCCTCGACTTTCGCGATTTTCATGCCGCGTTCCTTCCGTTGATGCTGTGGTTGGTCCCGATCACCAGTTTGCGGCGATATACTGCACTTCGCAGAATTCGAGGATGCCGTGATGCGCGCCTTCCCGGCCAAGCCCGCTTTGTTTGGTGCCGCCGAATGGTGCCGCCGGGTCCGAGACCACGCCGCGATTGAGGCCGACCATGCCGCTGTCAAGCCGCTCGGACACCCGCAATCCGCGCACCAGATCCGAGGTGAAGACATAAGAAATCAGCCCGTATTCGGTCGAATTGGCGCGGGCGATGGCCTCTTCTTCGGTCTCGAAGGTCGAGAGGGCCGCGACGGGACCGAAGATTTCCTCGCTGGTGATCTCGGCCTCGGGCGACACATCGGTCAGAACCGTCGGCGGGAAGTAGAAACCCGGCCTGTCAACGGGGCGGCCACCGGTCAGGGTTTTGGCGCCGTGGCTTTCGGCATCGGTGACCAGACCCGCGATGCGATCAAGCGCCTCACGGTTGATCAGCGGCCCGCAGAGCGTTTTCCCGGCATAGCCCGCCCCCAATGTCATGGCCTTCATCCGTGCGGCAAGCCCTTCGGCAAAGGCGGGTGCGATGCCTTTCTGCACCAGAAAACGGTTGGCGGCAGTGCAGGCTTCGCCCCCATTGCGCATCTTGGCGACCATCGCCCCCTCGATCGCCAGATCCAGATCGGCATCGTCAAAGACGATGAAGGGCGCATTGCCACCCAGCTCCATCGAGCAGGAAATGACCGTATCGGCGGCCTCGTGCAGAAGCCTGCGCCCCACCTCGGTCGAGCCGGTGAAGCTGAGCTTGCGGACGCGCGGGTCATGCAGCATCGCGCTGACCGTCGCGCCCGAGCGGCTGGTGGTCAGCACATTGACCACGCCCGCCGGCACGCCCGCCTCGGCATAGATTTCGGCCAGCGCATAGGCGGTCAGCGGGGTTTCCGTTGCAGGTTTCAGCACACAGGTGCAGCCCGCCGCCAGCGCGGGCGCGATCTTGCGGGTGGCCATGGCGGCAGGGAAGTTCCAGGGCGTGACCATCACCGCGACACCGATCGGGCGATGGGTGACGATGATGCGGTTCGCGCCCGAGGGCGCGGTATAAAGCTCGCCGTTCAGCCGCACCGCCTCTTCGGCGAACCAGCGGAAAAATTCTGCGGCATACAGCACCTCGCCCTGCGCGTCGGGCAGCGCCTTGCCGTTTTCCAGACTGATCAGCCGGGCCAGCATATCCTTGCGCTGGATCATCAACTCATAGCAGCGGCGCAGGATTTCGGATTTCACGCGCGGCGGGGTCGCGGCCCAGCCGGGCAGCGCGGCCTCGGCGGCGGCGACGGCATCCATGGCGTCGTCGATGCTGGCGTTTTCGATCTGCGTGATCGTATTCCCGGTCGAGGGGTCGATGACCGGGATCGGATCGCCGCCGCGACCCTTGCGCCAGCCGCCGTCGATCCACAAATCGCCGCGCAGCGCCTGCGGGTCAAAGCCGAGTTCATGCGAGATGGTATCGTGATAGCTCATTGGAATGCAGCCTTTCGGGGCAATGTAGCGGTCAGAAGGTCGAGATCGCCCGAATGCGCGGCCCGGACGATCCGGTCCATGCCTTCGGCGTCAAGCAGGCGCGGGTTGTTCTTGATCAGCCGCTCGGCGCTGAGCGCCAGTTGGCCGATTTCGTCCAGCCGGTCCTCGGGAACGCCAAGCTCGGCGATGGTGGCAGGGATGCCCACCTGCGCGAAAAGCGCGGCGATGGCGGAAATCGCGGCCTCGGCCTGCCGGGTGGTGTTGCCGGTAGCCGAAAGCCCCATCGCCGCGCCGATCCGGGCGAAGTCAGCCTCGCAGCTGGGGCGGTTCCACGCCATGACATAGGGCATCAAGGTCGCCACCCCGAGCCCATGCGCGGTATGTGTCATGGCGCCGACCGGATACTGGATCGCATGGGCTGCCGCGGTTCCGGCCACGCCAAAAGCCAGCCCGGCCAATGTCGAGCCCAGCATCATCGCGCTACGCGCCTCCAGATCGTCGCCGTGGCTGACGCAGCGGGCCAGATTGGCCGCGATCAGACGGATCGCCTCAAGCGCCAGACTGTCGCTGATCGCATTCTTGCCGATAAAGACGTGATCCAGCGACAGGCCGGAATCGGGCGCGCGGCGCAGGGTCGTGAACGCCTCGATCGCATGCGTCATGGCATCCGCGCCTGATGCTGCGGTCAGGCCAGGCGGGCAGCTGATCGTCAGTTCCGGGTCGCAGATCGCGATCTCGGGGATCAGATAAGGGCTGGCAATGCCGATCTTCATCGCCCGCTGCGGATCGTCCAGCACGGCGACCGGCGTCACCTCGGATCCCGTCCCCGAGGTGGTGGGCAGCAGGATCAGCGGCATGATCGGACCGGGAACCTTGTATTCACCGTAATAATCCTGCGGCGCTCCACCATGCGTCAGCAGGGCGCCGATGACCTTGGCTGCATCCAGACAACTGCCGCCGCCGATGCCGATGATCATTTGCGCGTCGGCCGTTCGCCCGGCCTCGGCACCGGCTTCGATGCAGGACAGTGGCAGTTCCGCAGCCACGCCGTCGAAAACCTGCGTGGCAATGCCCTGCGCCTCAAGGGCCTGCCGCATCTGCAAAAAGCTTTCGTCCTGCGCCATGCGGGTATCGGTGACGATCAATGCGCGCGTGCCGAATGCGCTGGCGTAACGTGGCAGCGAGCCGCGCTGGCCCGCACCAAAGACCAGATGTCGCGGCGCGCGCATGACGCCCAAGTTCATGAAATCCATTCCTGTCCTCCCAATTATCCTGCCGTTAGCGGGCGAGGTCGCATATTTCCTGCCAAAGCGGCTCGGGCAGATCGACGCCGTCGCGCAGGCGCTGGTCACGCGCCGCCCGACCCCGTTCGCCGGGGATCGTCACCTGAGTGAAACCTTCTGCCGGAGCCTCGTCCCGCAGCGCCTGAAGATAGGGGCGCAGGTCATAACCCGGCCCGTCGATCAGGATGAACAGATCGCCTTTGTTGCAGGTGGTCGTGTCGTCCAGCGTGCCTGTCACGTCGCGCCCGATGGCGGCGCGCGAAAGGCTCGTCACCAGCAGTTCGAATGCCAGTCCCAACGCGTAACCCTTGGCCTTGCCGAAAGGCGCGATAGCGCCTGACTTGGCGGCGCTGGCATCGGTGGTCGGGCGACCCTCGGCATCCAACGCCCAGTCGTCGGGAATGGCCATGCCGCGATTGGCGTGATCGTGGATTTCACCCATGGAAACAAGACTGGTGGCCGCATCCATCATGAACACATCGGCCTGGCCCTTCCGTCCCGCGGGCAGGCCGATGGCGATGGGATTGGTGCCGATCATCGCGCGTCGTCCGCCCCAGGGGTGAACCAGCGCCTCGCTTGTGGTAAGCGCGATCATGGTCAGACCCTTCAATGCCGCGCGTTCCGCGTAATAGCCCAGCATCCCCAGGTGATTCGAGTTGCGGATGGCGGCCACCGCGACCCCGGTTTCGGAAATCCGGCTTTCAAGCGCGGCAATAGCGGCATTGGCCACGATCGGGCCCAGACCATTGCGGCCATCCACCTGCAGCAATGCACTGCCGCGCCAATCATGCTGTCCCGTTTGCGCGGGATCGGCCACGCCATTGCGGATGCGGCGGATGATTCGCGGCAGGCGCAGCATCCCATGTGAGGCGACGCCGCGCAGATCTGCCTCCAGTAGCAGGTCAACCTGTTGGGCGGCGTTTTCCTGTGATGTCAGCTTTGACAGCGCCGTCATCGCTGTGCGTTCCAGCTGTTTTGCGTCAATTTTCATGTCATATTTCCGATCCGATCGGATATTTGATTGCGAGATCATGGGTAAATTGCTATTACCGAATCGTCAAGTCACACCGAACGGACAGAACGATGACAGGTCGCACCAAGGATCAGCCCCGGCAGAAAGGGCGCTCTATCCAGCGCCCCGGCAGGCTGGGGGACGAAGTGTATGAAACTCTTTATGCGCAGCTTATGGCGCTGGAAATTCCGCCCGGTGCGCGGATTTCGGTGGACAATCTTGTCCGCGAACTTGGCGTGTCGCAAACCCCGATCCGCGAGGCGCTGTCACGGCTGGAGGCGCAGGGGTTGGTGGTCAAAACCCACCTGATAGGCTATAGCGCCGCGTCCCAGATTGATGAGCAGCGGCTGGAGCAGCTTTATGATCTGCGCCTGCTGCTGGAGCCTTATGCTGCCGGGCGCGCTGCCGTGCATATGGATGACGAAGACATCGCGCGACTGGTGGCGCTGGATGCCCGCATGGATGAAATCCATCCGGATGGCAAGGAAAGCTACGGCGAGTTCGCCGCAGCGGACGGGCAGTTCCACGACCTGATTGCGCAGGGCAGCGGTAACGAACTGGTGCGCGATGCCCTGTCCCGTCTTTACACGCATGTGCATCTGTTCCGGCTGTTCTATCTCGCCAGCGTAACGGCCGAGGCGAATGACGAACATGCAGCCATCGTCGCAGCCATCGTTGCCCGCGACAGCGCCGCCGCAGAGGAGGCGATGCGGCGCCATGTCCTGGAATCAAGAAAGCGTTTCACCGGCAGACGCTGATCAAAACCCACCGGTTCGTGATCGCTGGAGAGGTCCGGCCGGATGGCATCAGCCCCTGACGGGGCAGCAAGGGAGGAATAATATGCTGATCAATCGACGCAGAGTTCTGCACATGTCCGTCGCAGCGGCTGCGGCAAGTTTTACCGCTCCGGGGCTGCTGCGCGCGCAGGGGTCGGATCGTCCGATTCGTATCGCGCTTGCCGCCACGTCGCCGCGCGTGATCGACCCGATTTTCAGCACGCTAGGGGCCGATAACTGGGTCAATCTTCAGGTCTATGAGCATCTCGTCTCGCCGCCGAATGGAAAGTTCGCGACGCAGGATAACGAGTATCGCCCGATGCTTGCCGAATCCTGGGACAAGTCCGACGATGCCAGAACATGGACTTTCAAGCTGCGCAAGGATGTCCCGTTTCATGGCGATTATGGTACGTTGACCGCCGAGGATGTCGTGTTCACCTTTGAACGCGCCATGCGTGAGGGGATCGCCACGGCATCCTATGCCAATGTAAAAAGTGTCGTGGCCTCAGGGCCCGATGAGGTGACATTCACGCTGAATGGACCGGACCCGTTCTTCCTTGGGGGCGTGATCTCGATCCCGACGTCGCAGATCGTATGCAAGAACGCGGTCGAGGAGAAGGGCGAGAATTTCGGCAAGGAACCCATCGGCACTGGCCCCTATGCGGTCGAGCGCATGTCAAGCAGCGGTGTCAACGCGCTGCGCTTTGACGGCTATTGGGGCGAGACCCCGAAAACCGCGCGGATCGAGTTCCTTTATACCTCTGACACGACCTCGCGCACTCTTTCGCTGATGTCGGGCGACGTGGACATGATCGAGGCCGTGCGCGCACCCGGATGGGTGCAGCAGATCCGGCAACAGAACGACGCTCTGATTGTCGATCAGACGCAGCCGGGATCATTCAACACCCTGTTCTTCAATCTGACCAAGGCACCTTTCGACAACCCTCTGGTGCGCAAGGCGATCGCTACCGCAATTGACAGTGCGGTGGTCGCCCAAGCGCTGGCTCCGTTCGGCGCGCAGACATGGACGCTTTCGCCGCCGGATTATCCCTCTGGCTGGGCCGCAGAAGAATTGCCCGACGACTTGCGCTATGATTACGATCCCGATCGCGCCCGCGAACTGCTGATCGAAGCCGGTCACGGAAACGGCCTGAATTTCACCGCCGGTATCAGCCAGCGCGAGGATTACCGCTCGATCATGTTGATCCTGCAAGAACTCATGCGTCCGGCTGGCATCAACATGAACCTGAACATCATGGATCATGCGGCCTTCCACGGCGCCAATCGGCAGGATGCGAATTCATTGGTGCTGTATTCGCAAAGCCTTCCCCCGGTGCCGCTGGAATACATGTCGCGCTATCTGTCCAGCGCAGCGGTGGTGAAATCCGATGGGACCGGCGGCGACAACTTCAGCCATTACGGCATCGCAATGCCCGGCGTGGATGATCAACTGGAGACGATGCGACAGGCCACCACGGTCGAAGAATATTCATCAATCGGACGCGAGATCGAGAAGAAGGTGCAAGAGGATCTGCCCCTGATGGGAATCGGCAACCTTGGCTATGCCATCATCCGCAATCCCGAAGTCGATCTCGGCTATGAGGTCGAAAGCGGTTATGCGCGCTGGCGCCTTGATCTGGCGCAGCGCGCCTGAGCGCGAGCGGAGGTTACATGGCACGCTATATTCTGACGCGGCTGCTTGATGCCGTGCCGACCATGCTGCTGGTCCTGACGCTGGTTTTTCTGGCGATGCGCGTCCTGCCTGGGGATCCGGCCTTGGCCGCGCTTGGCGACGGCGCCCAGCCCGAAGCCATCGCGCAGTTCCGCGAGCGCTTTGGCCTGAACGATCCGTTGTGGCTGCAATACCTGCATTTCATGCGTGATATGCTGAGCTTCGATTTCGGCACGTCGCTGATGTCGGGCGAACGGGTGGCGCAACTGCTGGTCTCGAATCTCGGCTATACGGTCGAGCTGACCATCGCGGCGGTTCTTCTGGGCATCATGGGCGGTATTCCCCTGGGCGTCATGGCCGCGCTGAATCGCAACCGCGCGCCGGACACGGGATTTCGGGTGTTTTCCCTGCTCGGCTATGCGATCCCGGATTTCTATCTGGGCGCGGTGCTGCTGATCGTCTTCTCGCTGTCGCTGGGTTGGTTCCCCATCAGCGGGGCCGGCGACGGTTTCGCGGACCGGATGCATCACCTGGTTCTTCCCGCCCTGACGCTGGCACTCTTGAAGGTCGCCTTTCTCGGCCGCCTGACGCGCACCGCGCTGCTCGAGGTGCTGGGCCGCGACTTCGTGCGCACCGCCCGCGCGAAGGGCGCGCGGGAAAACCGGGTGATCTATCGCCACGCGCTGCGCAATGCCCTGCTGCCGCTTTCGACCGGGCTGGGCCTGTCGATCCTGTCAACGCTGTCGGGTTCGGTCGCGGTCGAGTTGGTCTTCAATCGCCCCGGCCTGGGCAAGCTGCTGATCACCGCCATCACCGAGCGCGACTACCCCATCGTCCAGGCGGGCGTCGTGGTCTTCGCCGCCGCCGTCGTCGTCGTGAACCTGTTAATGGAACTGGTTTACGTCATCATCGACCCCAGGATCCGGGTGCAATAATGGCCAATTCAGAAGCAATCCCGCTGCCCGAAGCCCCCCGGCTGCGCCGTCTGGCGGGCGAGGTGGTGGCCGGACGGCCCGCCGTCATCATTTCCCTGGCAACGGTGCTTGTCTTTGCCGTCGTCGCCATCCTGGCGCCCTGGATCGCGCCCAGGGATCCGATGGCCCAAAGCTTCATCGCCATCAATGCGATGCCCTCGTCCGACTATCTGCTGGGCACCGACCAGTTCGGGCGCGACCTGCTGTCGCGACTGATCTATGGTTCGCGTAATTCGCTGATATTCGGCCTTTTGTCGCCGGTTTTCGCGGCCATTGCGGGCACGTTCCTTGGCGTCACCGCAGGCTATTTCGGCGGCTGGATCGACCGCGTCGTGACCCGCATCATCGACATGCTGCTGGCCTTTCCCGAACTGTTGCTGGCCATTCTGGTCGCGGCGGCGCTTGGCGGCGGGTTCTGGAATGTGGTCGCGGTCCTGACCATTGCCTTCACGCCCGGTTTTGCCCGTGTTGCCCGCGCATCGACGCTGGCCGTCAAGCAAGAGCCCTATATCGAGGCAGCAGTTGCCTCGGGCGTTTCAACCTCCATCATCATCTTTCGCCATGTCGTTCCCAATATCTCGGCGCCGATCGTGGTGCTGATGACATTGTGGAGCGCCTCGGCCATCCGGCTTGAAGCTACGCTCAGCTTCCTTGGCATCGGCACACAGCCGCCCGCGCCGTCATGGGGCAACATCATCCGCGAGGGCCTCGGCAACATGTTCGCCACGCCCTGGCCGATACTGACAGGGGGGCTTGCGATCACCATCGTCGTGCTGGCGATCTCAACCATCGGTGACGCCGTGCGCGACGCACTGGATCCGGAGATCAAATAATGGCTGAACCACTGCTTGAAATATCCGATCTGACGTTGGAATTTGGCCCCGTCAGCAATCCGGTGCGTGTTCTCAATCACGTCAGCCTGTCAGTCGCGGCAGGCGAGGCCGTCGGGCTGGTTGGCGAAAGCGGGTCGGGCAAGTCGATGACCTCGCTTGCGACCATGCGCCTGCTGCCTGCGTCGGGCCGCCTGACCAGTGGCCGGATTCGGCTGGAGGGTCAGGGCGACCTGCTTGCGCTGCCCCCGGACCGGATGCCGGACATCCGTGGTCGCGACATCGCCATGATCTTTCAGGAACCGATGAGTTCGCTGAACCCGGTGATGACGGTCGAGGCCCAGATCGCCGAAGCGATCATGCTGCACCAGCAAATGTCCCGAGAAGACAGGCGGGCGCGCGTGATCGAGCTGCTGCGCCTGGTGGGCATCCCCGACCCCCAGGCACGGATGAAGGCCTATCCGCACCAGATGTCCGGGGGGATGCGCCAGCGCGTCATGATCGCCATCGCCGTCGCCTGCAACCCGCGCCTGCTGATCGCGGATGAACCGACGACCGCGCTGGACGTAACCATCCAGGCGCAGGTCCTGGACCTGCTGCGCGAAGTGCGGCAACGGCTGGGCACGGCGGTGCTGATGATCTCGCACGATCTTGGCGTGATCTCGGAGCTGTGCGACCGGATCGTGGTCATGTATGCCGGCCATGTGGTCGAGACGGCGACGGTTGACGACCTGTTCGGCAATCCGCAGCACCCCTATACCCGCGGCCTTCTGCGCGCGGTGCCGTCGCTGGAAACCAGCGCACGGCGGCTTTATCAGATACCCGGCTCGGTTCCGCCGCCCGGCACCATCAAGGCGGGCTGCCCCTTCGCACCGCGTTGCGAACTGAAACGCGACATCTGCGCCCGGGAAATGCCCGCGCTGACGCCGCGCGGCCGCGATCAGCGGGCGGCCTGCTGGGTCACGGCAGACACCCCAATGACAGCGGAGGCAATCGCATGACGGCCGATATTCTCAGGGTTGAAGGACTGGGCAAGACCTTCGAAGGCGGTGGCGGCCTGCTGGGGGGCAAGCGCGCCGCGGTGCGGGCGGTGGACGGCATCGACCTGACGATGAAGGCTGGCGAAACCCTGGCAGTAGTGGGCGAATCCGGCTGCGGGAAATCGACCCTCGGCCGCCTGCTCTTGCGCCTGATCGAGCCAAGCGAAGGCAAAGTCTGGCTGGACGAGACCGAGGTCACCGGCCTGTCGCGCAGGCAGATGCGTCAGTTCCGCCGCCATGCGCAGATGGTGTTTCAGGATCCCTATGGCTCGCTGTCGCCGCGCCGGACGATCGCGCAGATCATCGCCGAACCGATGGAGGTCTTCGGCACTGTCACCAACAAGCGCGACCGGCGCGAAAAGGTCGCAGAGCTTTTGCGTCAGGTCGGATTGCCGACATCAGTCATGGATCGCAATCCGCGGCAGTTCTCAGGTGGGCAGCGCCAGCGGATCTGCATCGCCCGTGCCATCTCGGTCTCGCCGCGTTTCATCGTGGCGGATGAACCCGTCTCGGCGCTGGATGTGTCGATTCAGGCGCAGATCATCAACTTGATGCAGGATCTTCAGGCCGAAAAGGGCTTTGCATCCCTGTTCATTGCCCATGATCTGGCCGTGGTGCGCCACATCGCCGATCGCGTGGCCGTGATGTATCTGGGGCGCATCGTCGAGATTGGCCCGAAAGAGCAGATCTACGAGGCACCGCAGCATCCATATACGCAGGCACTGCTGTCCGCCGCGCCCGAAATCGGCCGGATAAAGCGCCGCAAGCGGTTGATCCTCGGCGGTGACGTGCCCAGCCCGACGAAGATCCCACCGGGTTGCAGTTTTCATACGCGCTGTCCCATCGCGCAGGAAATATGCCGACGGAAAAGGCCTGCGCTGACGACCGCCGCGGGCGCGCAGCAGGCAGCGTGCCACTTTGCCAAACCGAACCCCATACGGGCGTAGAGAGGGTGATGTCCCGCTGTAGAATACAAAATTGCAAAGGAGAGTTGCAGATATCCGGATCGAGCTTGGCGTGGGTAATGCCCATCTTTTGAGTGTCGGCACAGATATGGATGGACCTGTCTCTGGCTTTGGTCGGCGGTTCTGGTCCTGGCTGTCAGGAAAGGCTCCGCTGGAGATCGCGGCGATGCAGTCTGTCGGAGTGCATCGCCTATCTTACAGTGATCGCTATCTGCTTTCACCCTACACGCTTCGGCTTTTGTCCGAGGTGCTGAAATCCGCGCCGGGCGCAGGTGACGCCCGCAAGGAGATCACGCTGGCCTTCGCTGACAGGCCGCGAGAAGAGCCACGTTTCCTTCACGACACATTTCCCGCCGACACGGCGCGGCGTGAGGTTATGTGCCAACTGGTGC
>NZ_JAEN01000039.1:0-14972 GCF_000518925.1 Paracoccus sp. J39
TTACGGCTCCCCCGCACCTGCGGGGATAGACCCTGCAAGACCCTGAGTCGGGTATTCGAGGTTCCGGCTCCCCCGCACCTGCGGGGATAGACCCAAGTCGGCCTGCTCTTCCGGTGCCGGAACCCCGGCTCCCCCGCACCTGCGGGGATAGACCCCGGGGTCGGCCGATCAGATGCAGGGCGCCTTGGGCTCCCCCGCACCTGCGGGGATAGACCTTTCACACGGGAAGAATTTGCAAGGGCATTGAAGGCTCCCCCGCACCTGCGGGGATAGACCGCGGGCGGGTGGACGCGCTGGGGTTGCCCGTTCGGCTCCCCCGCACCTGTGGGGATAGACCCGAATCGGACGCCGCGAGTTTCATGGAATCGCAGGCTCCCCCGCACCTGCGGGGATAGACCCGGCTTGCCGGGTAGCGTCCTCTGCCGCCACCAGGCTCCCCCGCACCTGCGGGGATAGACCCCTAAGCGCCGACGCTGGATCGGTTTGCAGAGCGGCTCCCCCGCACCTGCGGGGATAGACCCGCGCGGATTTGTCAGGGCGGTCAATAAGTGGAGGCTCCCCCGCACCTGCGGGGATAGACCCGAGTTCGCGGACCTTGGGGTTGATCCCGCTTGGGCTCCCCCGCACCTGCGGGGATAGACCCGGATCTGGTATCATTCGGACGGTGCCTATCTGGGCTCCCCCGCACCTGCGGGGATAGACCCCCGTATTGGCCCGGCAGCCATGGCGACAAATCGGCTCCCCCGCACCTGCGGGGATAGACCCGTCGCCGCTTCAGCGGTATAACGGCGCCGGCGGGCTCCCCCGCACCTGCGGGGATAGACCCGACGCCTACTGGACCCCGAAGCAGGCGGCTGTGGCTCCCCCGCACCTGCGGGGATAGACCCTATCGATCCGACCAGAATCAGATGCTGATGCGGGCTCCCCCGCACCTGCGGGGATAGACCCGGTCTTGGTCATTCTGCTGCAACCTTCGTCGCGGCTCCCCCGCACCTGCGGGGATAGACCCTGCATGTCGGCCATGGGGCTCATTCCGCTTTCGGCTCCCCCGCACCTGCGGGGATAGACCCTTGCCTTGAGCCGGCGTCCCCGACCTCGAGGCGGCTCCCCGCACCTGCGGGGATAGACCCGATGGACGCGAGCCTCGCGACCAACAACGATGCGGCTCCCCGCACCTGCGGGGATAGACCTGTTACCCGTGCATTGTCCCTAGGACCACCTCTCAGCAGCCAGATTTGCCGTCCCACGGACGAACGACCGCTGTCGGGAGCGCTGCCCCGCAGCATTGGCGCGGGTCGACTGTCAGCTAAGGTCGGATGCGATGGCGCCCGTTGCTGGGCTCGAGTGGCAGTGACCTGCCCCTGAACTTTCCTCCAGATGCGATTAGAGTCCGGCCCAACTTGAGGACGGACAATGAAGCGAACGAGATTCACGGANATCGGGATGAAAGGATCAAGCTTTGGCCGCCTGACCTCGGCCGTCCGTCGGTAGCCCGGTGGCACCGAGAAGGTCATCATCTTCGCAACCGTGTCACGCGAGATGTTGAACACCCGCGCCGCTTCCCGCTGGCTCATGCCTTCCGCGCAAGCCTGGCGAACTCTCAGATATAGGTCCACGCTGTAAATCCTCACGCCCTCCCTGCCGCCGCAGAAAGGGAATAGGTGGACGACTTTTACGCCGCCCGCAGCAGCACCAAGCCACCGCTACCGTGGACGAATTTCCCACCGCCGTTCTCACTTCGATCCCCTGCCACAGCGTCTCCATGAGACTGGCAAGGCAGAGGATCGAGCCGCCGTCAGGCGGCTTTCAGCGAGCGAATCGATGACCATGCCGGACGGCGATGCTAGGTGTAGGCGATGGAAGACGATCTGAACGCGACAGGGCCGGAGGAGAGCAGGCCCCATGACAGCCCGTCCGCAAGCAGGCCGCGTCCGGGTGTTGCCCGGCAGATCGAGGCGCTTCAGGCGCAGGTCAGAACCGATGGCTTCCGGCGTATGAGCGACGAACAGACTTTCCTAGACGATCTGTCCGGGGATATCTGAACGGAAGACACGCCCGTATCATCTGTAGGCCAGAGTGGCCTACTTTTCGCGATTTCGCCAAATATTAGTGACCGACTATTATTTTGCAGGGCCCGGTACTTTCGTACCACCCGCAAAATGTCGGACCAGGCGCTGCGCCCCGGTACCCAGCCTCCCGCCCATGAAGAAGATCGATCCCCCGACGCCGCGCGATGGGCGGCCGCAACCAATTACGGATGAAGCGCCAGCAGATCCTGCCCGAACTGGTGCAGCGACATGACCTCGATCCCGTTCGGCAGCGGGAAAGCCTCGTCCCCCGGATAGACCACGATCCGCCGCGCAGGTTGCAGGTCTTCGCAGGCCGAATGAAAGCCGCGCTCGACCTTGGGCGCAAGGTTGCGCTTGACCTCGACGGCCCAGACCGCGCCGCCCGGCAGGGTCAGCACCAGATCGACCTCGGCGCCCGCACCGCTGCGGTAGAACTGCGCCTGCGTCCCTTCTGGCATCAGGGCATGGGCGGTCTCGATGATCAGACCTTCCCAACTGGCGCCCGCGACGGGGTGGCCGAGAACGTGATCGAGCGTCGTCAGCCCCAGAAGGGCATGCAGAATGCCGGTGTCGCGCACATAGATGCGCGGGGACTTGACCAGCCGCTTGCCGATATTCGCGTGCCAGGGCTCCAGGCGGCGCACCAGCATCAGGTCGACCAGCAGGTCGAGATAGGAGGCGACGGTCTTGGCATCGACCCCTAGCGCGCGGGCCAGCTCGGCGGCGTTCGACAGGCCGGACTGCCGATGCGCCAGCATGGTCCAGAAGCGCCGCAGCGTCTCGGCCGCGATACGAGGGCCGAGCGCGGGAATGTCGCGTTCCAGATAGGTGCGGATGAAGTCGCGCCGCCAGCGCAGGCTGGCCTGATCGCCCTTGGCGAGGAAGCTATCGGGAAAGCCGCCGCGCAGCCAGAGCCGATCCAGATCGGCGGCAGGCACCTCCAGCGCATCGAGGGGGGCGAGTTCGGCATAGGCGATCCGCCCGGCCAGCGTCTCGCCGGATTGCCGCAGCAGGTCGATGGAGGCCGAGCCGAGCAGCAGGAACCGCCCCGCCCGCAGCCCCTTGCGCCGCCCCCGGTCGATCAGGCCGCGCAGGTTCTGGAACAGGTCTGGCACCCGCTGGACCTCATCGAGGATGACTAGCTTGTCCTCATGCGCCGACAGGTAGAGTTCCGGGTCCGAGAGCCTGGCCCGGTCGGCGCTGGATTCGAGGTCGAGATAGAGTGATGGCCGCTCTTCTCCCAGCTCCTGGGCCAAAGTGGTCTTGCCCACCTGGCGCGGCCCCAGCAGGGCAACGGCGGGGCTGTCGTCCAGCAGGGACTTCACGGTCTCGGTGATACGGCGCTCGATCAACATCCTTGCAATTATGGAGATTAGTTCCCGATTTGCAAGGTTAATTGGGGACTATGTTCCTATCCGCTGCCGGGCTGACTTCAAGGAGCCTAGCTGCCGGACGGCCCGCTGCATGTCTTCGGGCTTGTGCATGACAACCAACGGTGCAGCGCAAGCGCAGCCAAGCCGGGTTGGAGATGGAAGACTTCTAGTCGATGGCAGCTTGCAGGGTGCCGCCCGTTGGGCGGCCGCAAACCGCATTCCGCCCCAGCCTCGTGGGGGCGGTCGGAATGTGGTTTGCGCGCAGCCTGACCCCGGCCCGCTCGCATCACAACGGGCCGTAGGGACGGGGTCAGGCGAATTCGTTTTCCCAGCAGGCCATCATCCAGCGCTCATCGCTGTCGGGCAGGTCGATGCCGTAGAATTCCAGCACCTGGGTCAGGTCGTAGATGCGCTCTTCCTGTTCCGGCTCGGTCAGCGCGGCCCACCAATTGCGTGCCTTGACCTCATCCGGCTCGAAGATCGATGCGGGCAGTTCGCCTTTGAACGGTTGCGGGGGCATTATTTGTCTCCTGTCATTTGTCGCTGGGTCATATCCAGCGCTGCCGCTGATCCGGCGAGGCGGTGGCGGTGGCCCGTGCCTCGCCTGGCCCATTTCCTGGGCGGGAGCCCCCCGATCAGCGCGTGAGGTTCCTGCCCTCAGCCCTTGTAACGGGAAGCGTCTGGAGGTTCCGGGAGATATCGCAGGGCTGCCAATGCCATCTCCGCATTCACGCCTGCCGGCAGATCGACGGTATCTCCCTCAGCGATATGCATCAGCCGTGCCCGTAGCGTATTCCAGCTGAGGGGGCGGCCGGTCGTCATCTTTGCCATCACGACCCGCCCGATGGTGAACGCAACCATGTCCGGGTTGTTCAGGTAGTCAGGCCCTTTGCGCCGATATCCGTTGGTTGCGTGCATGGTCCCGTGGGAGGTCATCACTTGCCTCCCGTCATCCATGGCCGGATCGCGTCCAGAGCCGCCGCCGATCCGGCGAGGCTGAAGCGGTGGCGCTTGCCGCCGAAGCCAATCTCGACCCATTCTGCCTGCCGGACATTTTGGACGAAGAGGTTGGTCGCGCCCATGCCGGCCGTGTCGAAATTGCTCAGCAGGATGTCGCCACCGGCAGCCACGAAATCCAGCTTCTCGCCATTCGAGAACAGGATGCTGACCCGCTCGCCCGCCTCGGCGTTGCGGCCGTCCAGCGTCACGCTGACGCGGCAGTTGTTGAAGTCGCAGGTGCCGTTGGCGTCGAGGTCGTTCATCTGGTCGGTGCGGGTGATCCAGATCTCGTTGCCGCGCACCCGGCGCGGGCTCACATCGCCGGTCTCGTTGGTGAAGGTCCAGTATTCGGCGCCGCCCTCGCCGGAGGCCTCGAAATACCAACCGGCGGCGAAGGCCGGGCTGGCGAGGGCGATCAGCGCGGCGGTGAACAGGTGTTTCATGCTTCCAGATCCTCTGGGGGAATGTCGATGCCGGCGTCCGCCAGCGCCCGCGCGATCAGCTGGCTCATGGTGATGTCGCGCCGCAGCGCCTCGATTCGCAGGGACTTGTGCGCCTCGGCGCTGAGGCAGATCGAGGTGCGCTTCGGGCCGACGGTCGGTTTCCGCTTCGCGGCTCTCATCGGTACCAGCCCTCCTGCATGCGGGGGATCACGTAGCGCAGGAACAGGCCGACACCGCCGGCGAACAGCATGAAGGGCGACAGGAACAGGAAGGCGATCAAGCCGTCGAATGCCGTCGTCCGGTCATCGACCGACGCAACCCAGGTACCAAAGACTATGCCGGCAAGAACGAAGAATGCGGCCAGGCCGAGCATGAAGGTCGATGCCTGGCGCCAGCTTTCGACCGAGCGGCCCCATACCCCGCGGATCGCCCCGCAGGCGGGGCAGGTGGAGGCCTCGGCATGGATCTCGGTCATGCAATGCGGACATTGTTGGGGCATCGGCTGGTCCTGAAAATAAAGATGCAAACACGTCCGGCACGAAATAACCTAAAATGGGATAACGCTCAAGTGCCACTATCCGAATTCCGGATTTATCTGGAGTTCAAGGATGGGCCGAACCCTGCGCAGCCCTGGTCATCTGGCCTTGATGGCTGCCCTTAAGCAGGCCCGCCTGGATGCAGGGCTGACGCAGACCGAGCTGGCAGAGCGCCTGAAGCGGCCGCAGTCCTTTGTGGCGAAGTACGAGAACGGCGAGCGGCGAATCGAGGTGGTGGAACTAGTCGAAATAGCTACAGCGATGGGATCAGACCCTCGCGATATCGTTCAAATCGTGAGAGAAGCCGACGGGCGCTGATACAGGCGCGCAGATTTCCGACGCGGTCGGCATTGCAGGCGGGTGGACGCGATGGGCGGAAAGTTGTCTAGCAGCACTGCAGCATAGTACCCGCAGAAACACATTGAACATGATCATTCGTGCGGACCGCAGCGAGATATCAGCCAGACTAGCCGTGAGGGAGGAGAGCAGCCCGATGGCAGTACGGCACGGCTGGCGCCTCAGAATCACAGCACGGGATCCTGTAGGATGCCTCGGAATCCCGACGTGACCATTTATTCGGAATACCGCAGGGTAGGTATTTCGCTTGGCCTGCAAGAGAATCCCAAACCGGCGCTTCGGACGATAGCGGCGGGCCTTCCGACAGTATTGAGAGTTATTTGAATTTCTCACGCCTTTACTGCGGATCAGGCCAGGTTGAAGTTTTTCCGAGACACGTAGAATTTTCCGTGCCACAGATAGGCTGCGAAATGTCTTGGTCTCCAGAGCGTGAACGATTGATGCAAGCAGAACGGGCTGGTCCGATCTGGGGAGCAGCTTGGGGCAAGTTCAGCCCCATCTTCGGGCATCATCATCTTGGGCATCATTGCGCCGATGTCGCAGCGGTCTTCCAATTGCTTCTGTCGCGTCGCCCCTATCGCCTGAAGGCTGAGGCGGCACTTGGACGTATACTAAACCCGACCGAGATCGGCTGCCTCACCGCGCTGGCCTTCCTGCATGACATCGGCAAGCTCGCTCCGGGCTTTCAAGCCAAGATCTGGCCCAGAAAGGGTCACCTGGCGACAATCGGGCACCTCGAAGCCGGGTGGCTCTGGGCGGAAGCGCCGAGCGGAGACGGGCCGGGCGCGAGCTGGCACCATGTGCTGGCCGCCTGGCCCGAGTTGGAGCAGTGGTTTTCCATGATTCTGTCGCATCACGGGCGACCGACGAGCCATCCGGGGTCGGGGAGGGTTGCCGCCACCTTTCCCACAGTCGCGAGCTATGACTGGCAAATGGAGCATCGCCGGATCGGGGCGGCTTTCGAGGCATGGTTTCCCGATCTGGACAAGGCGAGACCGCCCCCTGCTGAGCCGGCTTTTGTGCATTTCATCTGCGGTCTTTTGACCCTTGCGGACTGGATTGCCTCCGACAACCGCGCCTTCCCCTACGAGCCTCGCCTGCGCGACGATTATTGGCAGACCGCACTGCTGCGCGCGGAGACACGCATTGCCGAGATCGGCCTGGCCGCGGATATCCTTACGCTTTCGGGGCCACCGGGTTGGGAGCTGATCTCGAAGGATCATCCCCGGCCGCGGCCTGCACAACTGGCGATCGGTGGTTTGACGACGGACGAACGGCTCGTTCTTCTGGAGGCCGAGACGGGAGCGGGCAAGACCGAGGCGGCGCTCTGGCGCTTTGCCGCACTTCTGGCCGCGGGAGAGGTCGAGGCGCTCTATTTCGCCGTGCCGACAAGAGCGGCGGCGCGACAGTTGCAGCGCCGGGTCAATGCCGCACTGGCGCTTATGTTCAAGCCTGTGCCCGAGGCGCTGCTGGCGATCCCCGGACAAGTGGTGGCGGGCGAGGCGAAGGGTCGGCGCCTGCCTGACTTCTCGGTCCTGTGGGACGATGGCAAAGCGCGGCCGAGCCGGTGGGCGGCCGAGCATTCCGCTCGCTATCTCGCGGCGCCGATCGCCATCGGTACGGTGGATCAGGTCGCTCTCGGCGGGCTACAGGTGAAATACGCCCATCTGCGCGGCACCGCCCTGTCGCGCGCGCTGCTGGTCATCGACGAAGTTCATGCCTCCGACCCCTATATGAGCGAGGTCCAGCGACGGATGGCGCGCGACCATCTGGCCTTGGGCGGCCATGTTCTATTGATGTCCGCGACTCTGGGGGCGTCCGCGCGCTGCCGATGGTTCGGAACGGGGATCGCCGCGCTGCCCGAGGAGGCGGCCCGACCCTATCCAGCCGTCTGGACGGCGGCCGGCATCGAGCCGGTCGAGCGCGAAGCGCGTGCGGACAAGGCCGTGGAGATGCGTGCGCATCTGGGCTGGACCGGGGCAGATGCGGCCGATCTTGCCCTTGCCGCCGCGCGGCGGGGAGCGCGGGTGCTGGTGATCCGCAACACGGTGGGGCGGGCGCAGGAAACGTTCGCCGCCGTACAGGCCGAAGCGCCGGAACTGCTGTTGCAGATACGGGGCATTCCGACGCTTCACCACAGTCGCTTTGCGGCCGAGGACCGGGCCTTGCTGGATAGCGCGGTGGAGGGGGCCCTGGGCGCCAAGGGGTCGCTGGGCGGTCGGGTCGTCATCGGGACGCAGACGCTCGAACAGTCCCTGGACATCGATGCGGATCTCTTGATCACTGATCTTTGCCCAATGGATGTGCTGCTGCAGCGGATCGGGCGCCTGCACCGCCACAAGCGCGCGCGTCCCGCAGGGTTCGAAATGGCGCGTGCCGTTGTGCTTTGCCCGCCGGGCGGCCTCGATCCGCTGGTGCAGCGGGCCGATAACGGTCTAGGCGCCTATGCGGCGGGTCCGAGCCTCTCGGGCGTCTATGTCGATGTGCCCGGTCTTGCCGCAACGCTGGATCAGATCACAGGACAACCAGTCTGGCATATTCCCGAAATGAACCGCGTGCTTGTGGAAGCTGCGACCCATCCCGAGGCCTTGGCACGGATCGCCGAGGCCCGGGGCTGGCAGGCTTACCACCAGCGCCTGCACGGCAAGACACTGGCCGAGATGGGCGCGGCGGATCTCGTGATCCTCGACCGCCAGGCGCCGCTGATCTCGTTCCCCGATGACGAGAAGATCCGCACCCGGCTGGGCGAGGAGGGCGCTATGCTGGCCCTCCCCGATGGCACGCCCGGAGCCTTCGGCCTGCCGGTGCGCAACCTGACGCTGCCCGCGCATTGGTCGAAAGGGTTGACCGGCGAGGAGACGGTCGAACTGCTGGCCACCGCGCCACTGCGGATCGGCGTCGGCGGCAAGATGTTCGGCTATGACTCGGCGGGGCTAACGATTCTTGCAACGGAGCCTTGACAGCTAAGGCTGCAGCTCTCATCCTTGAAGGTGTAGATAACTGTTTCTCTGACGTTTATCGCTTATGAGGAGCTTCATACCGATGAGACGTCTCATTGAGGCTGGTACGCGCTTCCTGGCGGGCAGAAAGCGGCGTCCCAATGGCGACCGGGTCACAGGGGTCGATCTCGGGCTGGTATTCTCCTTCGAAGTGTCCCGCTTCGGCGGGAATAGACCCTGCTTGTCTGAGGTTGAAGCCGCAGGCCAAGTGCATTCCCCAAAACTCTTGGGGCGTTGCGCTCGATGAGCAGCAACCTTCTCACCGAGCCGCTTATCTCGACAGACCGGGGATCGCATAGCCTCCCCGGTCTGTTCGCCGCCATGTCCCGGGGCGAGGTCGCGGCCTTCCCTGCGCTGCGTCCGCATCAGCGCCCCGCCTGGCACATGTTCTGCGTGCAGCTTGCGGTTCTGGCGCTAGATGCTGCGGGCCTGCGCGATCTGCCCGAGGATGAGGACAACTGGCGCCGCGCGCTGCGGGTGCTGACCCCGGATTTCGCCGATGACGCACCCTGGCATCTGATCCAGACCGACCGCAAGCACCCCGCCTTCCTGCAACCGCCCGATCCCGGCGGGCAGAAATGGACGCCGGTCGCCACGCCCGATGCGCTCGATATGCTCATCACCTCGCGCAATCACGACATCAAGCGCGAGATCGCCCGCGAGCCGGAGCCGCAGGACTGGATCTTCGCCCTCGTCAGCTTGCAGACGATGGAGGGCTATGGAGGCAAAGACAGTTACGGCATCGCTCGGATGAACGGCGGTTCCTCATCGCGGGCGATGATCGCGCTGGCGCCCGCGCGCGAAGGATCTGTCGAGGTCGATCCCTCGGCTTGGTGGGCGCGAGATCTGCGCACGCTTCTCACCCGGCGCAGTGGCATTGCCGGGCTGACCCTTCTCTGGCTTTATCCTTGGGGCGACGGGCCAGGCCTCGATCTGGACCGGCTCGACCCCATGTTCATCGAGGTCTGCCGCCGTATCCGCCTGTCGCAGGCGGGAGATCGGATCACGGCCGAGCGCAGCACCTCGAAGGCTGCGCGTGTGGCCGCCAAGGAAGCCAAGGGCAATACCGGCGACCCCTGGGCGCCGTTGCACAAGACCGAGAACAAGAGCTTCACCCTTGGCGAGCAGGACTGGAGCCATGAGGTGCTGGTGCGGCTGCTCTATGGCGGCGACTGGAAAGTTCCCGATCTGGCTCTGCCGCAGCCGGGGGAAGAGGCCGCGCCGCTGGTTCTGATCGCCGAAGCCTTTGCCCGAGGCAATTCCAAGACCGACGGTTTCCGCTCGCGCCTCGTGCCGGTGCCGAAGGCGATGGTCAAGGCGGGGCTGTTTGGCACGAAGCCAGTTTCGGTCGCTGCCGAAGTGCAGGAAGATATCGACGCGATAGAAACCGCGCTGCGCGACGGCCTATCCCTGATCGCGGCCGAGGGCGATCGCAAGAAGCGCGGCAAGCCGCATTATGCCCGCGCCCAACCCGCGCGTGATGCCTATCGCCATGCGGTGGATCAGTTGTTCTTCCCGGAACTCTGGCTGCGAGCATCCGCGAAGGTGGATGCCGATTTCACCCTGATGCGCCGCGAGTTCCTGACGGCGCTTGCCGCGATCGCTCGCAGAGAATTCGACATCGCCAGCAGCGCCATCCCTTGCGCCAGTCTGTTCCGTCCCCGCGCCGAGGCCCGTAGCCGGGACGCTTTGGAGCGGGGCATCGCCAAGGTGTTGCAGCCCTTCCAGCAACAGGACGCACAGGATGCCTGACATGCCCACAGATACGCCCGAAGCCAAGCATGCAGCCAGACCTGAGGACAGGCTCGCCCGCTGCGCCCTGTCGATCGCCGCCGCTCTGGCTGCGACCGATCCGGGTGGCAAGGCCGAGGCCCGGCGGATGGACGGGGCCGGTGCCCCTGTTTTCTGGCGGCAGGTCGCGCGCCTGCAACTTTCATCGGCCGAGGAACCCGTCTGGCTGGCTTATACCCGCATGGTGGCGCTTCTGACCCCGGCCAGCGCCACCACATCGGTCCATGATGCCAAGCGCCCGTTGGGTACGGTTCTGCACGAGGCCGGGGTGTCCGAACAGCGGCTGGCCCGGCTCCTCGCCCTGCGCGGTCCGGCCCGGCTGGAGGCGCTGGAGCGGATCATCCGCGGCATTGCCCGCAAACACCCCCCGCTTGATCTCATCAGCCTCGCCCGCGCCGCTTTCGAATGTGACCGCAATGATATTGCCCGCAGCTATTACCGCGCCCTAGACAGATCCCAGATCGAAGAGACCCAGAATGCCTGATCCCCGCTTCCTGCAAATCCATTTCCTTGCTCCCTATACCGCAGCGCTCCTGAACCGCGACGATGCCGGGCTGGCCAAGCGGCTGCCCTATGGTGGCACGCTGCGCACCCGCGTCAGTTCGCAATGCCTCAAACGGCACTGGCGCCTTGCCGACGACCCCCATGCACTCAGCCGGATCGCAGGCGCGACTGATGCTTTCCGCTCGCGCGAGACCATCGACCGCAAGGTTCTGGCCGATCTGACAGAGGTTGATGAAGCCGTCCTGAAACCGATCCGCGAGGCGCTGCTGGTCGCCGTCTATGGCGATAAGGGTGCGGACAAGAAGTCCCGCCAGACCCTGTTGCTGGGCGAGGTGGAGGTGGCCTATCTGGCCACCGAGGCGAAGCGGCTGGCCGCCGAAGCGGCGGGCGACGGGAAAGCGGCACAGGAGATCGCCAAGGACTGGCTGAAGACTCACAAGGCCAATCTGAAGGCCCTGAGCGAGGGCGCCAAGATGCCGGGCGGCTTGACCGGAGCCTTGTTCGGCCGCATGGTCACCTCGGACCCGCGCGCCAATATCGATGCGCCGGTCCATGTTGCCCATGCCTTCACCGTCCACGCTGAAGAGGCCGAAAGCGACTATTTCATCGCGGCCGACGATCTGGCGCGGGAAGAGGATACCGGCGCCGACACCATTCAGGAGACCGAACTGACCTCGGGGCTGTTCTACGGCTATGTCGTTGTCGACATTCCCGGGCTGATCGCCAATCTCGGCGGCGATGCCGCGCTTGCGGGCGAGGTGCTGCACAATCTGCTCTATCTGATCGCAGAAGTGTCGCCCGGGGCCAAGCTTGGCTCGACCGCCCCGTATTCCCGTGCCTCCTTCCTGCTGGTCGAGGCGGGCGACCGCCAGCCCCGCACGCTGGCGGAAGCCTTCCGCGATGCCTGCGCCGCCAGCACGGCCCCGGCTGTCGCCCAGCTCACGGCGCATCTCGCGGCGCTGGATGCCGCCTATGCCACGGGCGAGACACGCCGGGTGATGACGCTGGCCAATGCCGATGTGCCGGGCGCAGAGCGGGGTTCCCTTGCCGATCTAGCGGGCTTCGTGCGCACGCTGCCCGCGCAGCTTTCGGAAAGCGCGGCATGATGCACCGCTGGCTGCATCTGCGCCTGACCGCCCCGCTCTTGGCCTTCGGCGGCGTTGCGGTCGATCAGGTTGGGCCGACGCGGGATTTCCCCTCCGCCTCGGCGCTGACCGGCCTTCTGGCCAACGCGCTCGGGCTGCGGCGCGAGGACTGGCAGGCGCATCAGACCCTGCAAGACAGGCTGATCTTCGGCGCCGTGAATGCCCGGCAGGGCCGCCCGCTGACCGACAACCAAAATGCCAAGCTGGAAGCTAATGATCGCGGCTGGACCACCTGGGGCAGTCCCGATCAGCGTGCCGGTGCGAGCTATGACAGCCCGCACCGCCGCCGCCGTGACTATCTGGCCGATCACGATTGCCATGTCGTGCTGCGTCTTGCCGACGACGCGGCGCCGGATCTCGACCATCTCGCCGCGGCGCTCGACCGCCCGGCCCGACCGCTGTTTCTGGGCCGCAAGCCCTGCCTGCCTAGCGGCCCTTTGCTGCAGGGGCTGCTCACGGCGGATACGGCTCGTGCCGCATTGACGGCGACCGGCCAGACCGGAGACGCGCTCTGGCCCGCTGAGGAAGGCTGTGGCACGATGACAGATCTTGCGGATCTGCGGATCTGGCGCAATGGCTATCATGCCGGCAGCCGCCGGGTCGGTCTGGGGCGCATCACATGAGCCTGCATCTCGTCGAACTCCCAGTCGATCTGCGGCAACTCCATCTCTGGGCCGGTGCCCGACAAGCGTGGGGGCGCGGATCGGATGAGGGACTTACCCTGCATCACCTGCTGGGCGAGGTCTTCGGCCCGGGCGTCTTGCAACCTTTCCGCCTGATGGTTGCCCCCGGCGCCAGGCAGGGCACGCTGCTTGCCTATGCCGACCATGATGCCGATGCCCTGCGCCAGAGCGCCGGAATCAGCCAGACCCCCTCGGACGCCGCGGCCATCCGCCTAGATCGCCTGCGCTCGATCCCCCGGCCGGGCACGGCCTGGCGACCGGGGCAGCGCATCGGCTTCGATCTGCGGATGCGCCCTGTGGTGCGGCTGGCGTCGCCGCTGTCCGGCCAAACTAAAGACGGCCAGCCGCTCATCTTCCGAAAAGGGGCCGAGGTGGATGCCTTCCTCGCCCGCGCCCTGCGCGGCGAGGAGGTGACGCGCGAGGCGGTTTATCTGGACTGGCTGGCCGCGCGGCTGCTCCCCGGCGCCGAGCTTGAACGGGAAACCAGCCGTCTGGCGAGCTTTCGCCGCGAGATTGCCGTCCGGGACGGACGCAGAATCGAGGGGCCCGACGTGACAGTGCTTGGCACATTGACCGTCACTGACGCTGCGGCCTTTGCCCGGCTGCTGGCAAGTGGCGTCGGGCGCCACCGCAGCTATGGCTATGGCATGCTGCTGCTGCGGCCGCCGCAAAGGCCGCGCTGATGCTCAAGGGCAGGCTCGGACTCGACAGCGCCAAGGTGCCTCATGCCGACCGGGCAGGCTGCCTCTACCTCGCGCGCGGGGCGTTAACCGCACGCGATGGCACGCTGGCCTTCCTGCAAGGGAAAAGCACCGAGGTGGATGCGCTGCAACCGGGCGATTATGCCATCCCGCTGCAAGGCGTGTCGATCATCCTGCTCGGCCCGGGCTCGACGGTCAGCCATGACGCGCTGCGGCTCCTGGCCCATGCCCGCACCGCCCTTGCCGCCGTTGGTGAGGATGGGGTGCGCTTTTATACCGCGCCGCCAATAATCCCCGACCGCTCGGGCCTTGCCCGGCTTCAAGCGCGGATCTGGGCCGATGACGATCTTCGGATCATGACGGCCCGGCGCATGTATGCCGTCCGTCTGGGCGAGATTTTGCCTCATGGCGAGCTTGATGTCCTGCGCGGGATCGAGGGGGCGCGGATGAAACAGACCTATGCCTTGCATGCGCAGCGCATAGGCATCGACTGGCGGGGCCGACGCTATGACCGCGGCGATCCGATGAGGGCCGACCTGCCCAATCAGGCGCTGAATCATGCCGCCTCGGCCGTCGAGGCCGCCGCCGCCATCGCCGTCTGCGCAACCGCCACCATTCCCCAACTCGGCTTTATCCACGAGGATCCGGGCCAGAGCTTCGTTCTGGACATCGCCGATCTCTGGCGCGATCCGGTAACGATCCCTTGCGCCTTCAAAGCGGCCAGGATCGCCCTTGACCGGCCCGGCGAGAATATTGAACGCCTCGCCCGGCGCCTGACCGGAGAGACGATCGCCCGGAAGGGCGTGATCCCGGCGATGATCGAGCGGATCAAGGCGCTGATCGAGGGGCGCGATCCCTGATGCCACTGACGATGATCGTGACCCGTGATGTCGAGGCGCGCTATCGCGGGTTTCTCACCTCGGTGATGCTGGAGATTGCGCCAGGCGTCTATGTCGCCCCCGACATGTCGGCCGGCGTACGCGGACGGGTCTGGTCGGTGATGACCGACTGGTGGACGGCGCTCGGCCGTGGCTCGCTGACCATGGTCTGGCGAGACACCGGCGCGACCGGGAATCTGAGGATCGAGACCTTGGGCGAACCGCCCAAGGAGATCGTCGACGCAGATGGGGTTTTACTCGTCAAGCGTGTGTAACAGTAAAAACACTCGCGCGTATGCTTTTTGACATCGCTGGAAATTCAATATATTGGGCAAGAGAGGCTCCCCCGCACCTGCGGGGATAGACCCGCTTGACGCATTAGACCAAGTAGACCCGCCATGGCTCCCCCGCACCTGCGGGGATAGACCCTGGGAAAGCGTCAGCTCCTCCAGGCTGTCCGCGGCTCCCCCGCACCTGCGGGGATAGACCCCGCT
>NZ_JAEN01000040.1:0-11570 GCF_000518925.1 Paracoccus sp. J39
TCCTTCTTTCTTGTCCAAATATCCTCGGGGGTGAATTGCGGCTTCAGCCGCAAGAGGGGGCGGAAGCCCCCTCCCCCTGTCAGCTCACCCGACGATCGCCGCCTCGGTCGCGGCGCGCAGCGCGTCCTCGCTGACGCCATCGGCCAGCTCGACGATCTTCAGCCCGCCCGGAACCACGTCCAGCACCCCCAGATTGGTGATGATCCGGTTCACCACGCCCTGGCCCGTCAAGGGCAGGGTGCAGGATTTCAGCACCTTCGACTCGCCCGCCTTGTTGGTGTGGTCCATCACCACCACCACCCGGCCCACGCCCGCCACCAGGTCCATCGCCCCGCCCATGCCCTTGACCAGCTTGCCGGGGATCATCCAGTTCGCCAGGTCGCCGTTCTCGGCCACCTCCATCGCCCCCAGGATCGCCATGGCGATCTTGCCGCCGCGGATCATCGCGAAGCTCTCGGCGCTGTCGAAATAGGCGGTCTGCGGCAGCTCGGTCACCGTCTGCTTGCCGGCATTGATCAGGTCCGGGTCCTCCTCGCCCTCGTAAGGAAACGGCCCGATGCCCAGCATGCCGTTTTCCGATTGCAGCGTCACATGCACCCCCTCGGGGATGTAGTTCGCCACCAGCGTCGGGATGCCGATCCCGAGGTTCACATACCAGCCGTCCTGCAGTTCCTGCGCGGCCCGCGCCGCCATCCGGTTGCGGTCCCAGCCCTTGATTTCGGCGGCCATCAGACGGTCTCCTTCTTGCCGGTCGTGTCGGAGACGCGCGAACGTGTCGTGCGCTGCTCGATGCGCTTCTCGTGCTGGCCCTGGATCAGCCGATGGACATAGATCCCCGGCAGGTGGATGGCGTCGGGATCGAGGCTGCCCGTCGGCACGATCTCCTCGACCTCGCAGACGCAGATGCGGCCGCATTTCGCCGCCGGCACGTTGAAGTTGCGCGCGGTCTTGCGGAACACCACGTTGCCCGACTCGTCCGCCTTCCAGCCCTTGACGATGGCCAGGTCGGCGACGATGCCGCGTTCCAGGATATAGGTCTCGCCGTCGAAATCGTGATGCTCCTTGCCCTCGGCGATCACCGTGCCGACGCCGGTTTTCGTATAAAAGCCCGGGATGCCGGCGCCGCCCGCCCGCATGCGCTCGGCCAGCGTGCCCTGCGGGTTGAACTCCAGCTCCAGCTCGCCCGAGAGATACTGGCGCATGAACTCGGCATTCTCGCCGACATAGGAGGAGATCATCTTGCGGATCTGCCGCGAGTCCAAGAGCTTGCCCAGCCCGAACCCGTCCACGCCGCAATTGTTGGAGGCGATGGTCAGCTCCCTGGTCCCGGCGCGCAGGATCGCCTCGATCAAAAGCTCCGGGATGCCGCAAAGCCCGAAGCCCCCCGCCGCAATCACCATCCCGTCACGAAGCAAACCCCCAAGCGCCAAATCCGCGCTGGGATAGATCTTGTTCGATCCCGCCATTCGCATTCCCCGATCCGTTGACCCGCCGCGGGCGCCGATTGCCGCTCCGCCGCGATCAACCCTGTCGCATGGGCGGGGAATGCTCTATCCGTAGGAATACTTAGATCAATAGGTATCGCGACCATGCAGACTCCGCGCTGGCGGCCCTCGGGCCGCGATTGCGACAGCCTGGGCTTCCAGAACGCGCCCGACGCGACCCTGGTGCTGGCCGAGCGGGTGATCGTCCGCGCCAACCTGATGGTCGAGACGGTGTTCGGCTGGCCCCCGCGCGCGCTCGAAGGCCAATCCATGCGCATGCTCTATCCCGGCGAGACGGATTTCGAGCTGGTGGGCGAGCGCGCCCGCAAGGCGCTGCAAGAGCGGCCCTTCTACCGGGACGAGCGTTTCATGCGCCGCAAGGACGGGCGGATCGTCTGGATGGAGGGCAGGGGCCGGACCATGGACCAGGACGACCCGCACCGGCTGGCGATCTGGACCTACCGGCCGCTGGAAAGCTCGGTCGGGGCCGGCAGCCTGCTGACCGCGACGGAAAAGCGCATCGCCGGCTATCTGGTGAACGGCTTCACCAGCAAGGAGATCGCCAAATCGCTGGCCTGCTCGCCCCGCACGGTCGAGGTGCACCGCGCCAACATGATCCGCAAGACGGGGGTGCGCAACAGCTTCGAGCTGGTGCGGCGGCTGCTGGATATCGGTTCGGGCTGAACCCGGCCGGCCATGGGCCGCGGGCCGGCTCCGGCCCGGCCTTCGCCGGCGGTCCGCCCGGCGGCGGACGGGTGCAGGGGCGGACGGCCCTGCGCCGGCGCGGCCGATGCCGATCATCGACCTTGCCCGCGGGACCGGCTATCCTGCGCCGGCCCGGCTTGGGCCAAACGAGGAAATGCAAGACGTGACCATCCCCACCCGCCGCCCGACCGGCGCCGCCGCCGAGCCCGTCGTCGGCACGACGGTGCAATATGTCATCGACACGCTGGCGATGCGCATCGTGTCGCAGGAATACGACACCGACGAGCGCCTGCCCTCCGAGCGGCAGCTGGCGCAGGATCTGGGGGTGGCGCGGAACACGGTGCGCGAGGCGCTGGACCAGCTCGAGGCGCGGGGCATGATCCGGCGCCGCGCCGGCTCGGGCTCTTTCGTCACCTACGATGCCGGCGGCAGCAGCGAATCGCTGAGTCCGGTGGCGGCCGAAACCGGCCCGCTGCATCTGCAGGTCGTGCGCAGCATCCTGGAGCCCGAGATGGTCCGGCTGGCGATCATCAACATGTCGCCGCGCCGGATCGAGGCGCTGGGGGAAACCCTGTCGCAGATGGAGGCCGTGCAGGCCGATGCCAACGCCTTCGTCCGGCTGGAGGAGGAATTCCACCGCCAGATCGCCAGCGGCACCGACAATCCGCTGCTGATCGCCTGCTACAACCTGGTCATCGACGCCCGCCGGCAGGCCTTTCGCGCCGCCATGTATCGCCGGCACCTGACCCCCAGCCGCATCGCCATCTATCAGCGCAGCTACAACGCCCTGTTCAACGCCATCGCCGCCCGCGACATCGAGGAGGCGACCGAATTCATGAAGCTCGCACTCATCGAGGACCAGAAGCTTCTGCTGCAGGAGGACTGAGCTCCGCCGCCGGGTCGAGGCGCTGATACCACATCTGCCCGAGTTGCTCGAGATGCTGGCGCAGCAGCGGGGCGTGGCGTTCCAGCCAGTCCAGCACCGAGCCGAATTCGATGATCCGCGCCCTGCCGTTGCGGATGCCGACCACGGGCCAGTCGCCGACAAGCGCGTTGTCGATGCCGAACAGCGCGCTGCCCCACCAGCGCGCGGTACCGAAGACATGCGGCATCTGCTGGTGCCGCTTCATCGCCGCCAGGACGGTGATCGGCGCCACGGTGTCGGCGCTTTCCACCGCGTTCTGCCACAGGTCGAGGATCGAGGCGTATTCCCAGCTCACCGCGCTCCATTCGCCGGGAAAGCGGGCGTTGTAGGCGTCGAAGAAGGCCTTGGGGCGGCGAAAGAAGAAGGCCTTGTCGGCCAGCAGCGGGTCGTCGAAATCCGGGAACTGGAAGACATAGCGCGACATGAACTCGGCCGAGGTGCTGGCGATCAGCCGCGGATAGTCGTCGCCGGTGCAGGCCAGGATCGGGCCGCGCCAGCCCAGATCATGCGCGGCCTCGGTCAGGGCGCGGGTCATCGGCGCGGGCGAGGTGCACCAGCACAGCAGGTCCGGCGCCTGCTCCAGCATCGCCCGCACGATCGAGCGCGCGTCGGTCTCGCCCGGATCATAGCGGATTTCCCTGACGACGGGCCGGCCCGCCGCTTCGAAGGCGGCGCGATAGACGGCCAGCGAGGGCAGGCCCAGCCGGTCGGACTGGCTGCACAGCGCCACCCGCCGCATCGCGGGCCGGCTGCGGGTCAGCCATTCGACGCCGGTGACGTTGAACAGCGGATGCAACTCGGCCGGTGCGATCAGACTGGGCGTGTCGGGCGACAGGTCCGAGGGCAGCAGCGTCGCCACCAGCACGCGCCGCGCCATCAGATAGGGCAGGGCCGGCGCGAAACTGTCGCCGCCCAGCGTCAGGACCAGGCGGACGCGCTTGCGCTCGACCATGTCGCGCGCCGCCTCCAGCGTCGCGGCGGGATCGGCGGCGCTGTCATGGGCGACGATCTCCAGCCGGTGGCGCTTGCCCGCCACCATCAGCCCGCCATGGTCGTTGATCCAGTCCGCCCAGATCCGGCATCCGCCGAGGCCGGGCGCGCCCCAGCGTTCCTCGGGGCCCGACAGCGGCGCCAGGAAACCGACTCGCAGCGCCGACCGATTCTCGGCGTTCAGCCGGGGAATCGAACCGGTGACGACAAGCTGCTGGGCGAGCGATGGCGTGCGCATGAATTCATCTATAGCGGAATTCTGCCGGTTTTGACGCCTCGAATCCGACGAATTTATATTCCAGTGAAGAAAAATTGTTGACCTATGGCCGCAATCGGCTCTTACTTGGTTCATGCCGATGGAACCAGTTCGGAAAATTGGTCCATACCGGCGAACAGGGAGCCAATAACATGAAGAAGCGCGTTGCCATCATCGGCGCGGGTCCTTCGGGGCTTGCGCAGCTGAGAGCCTTTCAGTCGGCGGCCCAGAAGGGGGCCGAGATCCCCGAAATCGTCTGTTTCGAGAAGCAGTCGAACTGGGGCGGGCTGTGGAACTATACCTGGCGCACCGGCTTGGACGAATATGGCGAGCCGGTGCATTGCTCGATGTATCGCTATCTGTGGACCAACGGCCCCAAGGAGGGGCTGGAATTCGCCGACTATTCCTTCGAGGAGCATTTCGGCAAGCAGATCGCCTCCTATCCGCCGCGGGCGGTGATGTTCGACTATATCGAGGGCCGGGTGGTCAAGGCCGGGGTCCGCGACTGGATCCGCTTCTCGACCGTGGTGCGGCATGTCGAATATGACGAGGACCGCGGGATCTTCACCGTCACCGCCCATGACCTGGTCAAGGATCACATGTATGCCGAGGAATTCGACCATGTGATCGTGGCCTCGGGGCATTTCTCGACCCCCAACGTGCCGGAATACGAGGGCTTCTCGACCTTCAACGGCCGCATCGTCCACGCCCACGACTTCCGCGACGCGCGCGAATTCGCCGGCAAGGACGTGCTGGTCATGGGATCGTCCTATTCGGCCGAGGATATCGGCTCGCAATGCTGGAAATACGGCGCGAAATCCGTCACCTCCTGCTATCGCAGCGCGCCCATGGGCTTCAAATGGCCCGACAACTGGCAGGAGAAGCCGGCACTGGTCCGGGTCGAGGGCAAGGAGGCCGTGTTCAAGGACGGCTCGCGCAAGGAGGTGGACGCCATCATCCTGTGCACCGGCTACAAGCATTATTTCCCGTTCCTGCCCGACGATCTGCGGCTGAAGACCGCGAACCGGCTGGCGGCGGCGGATCTCTACAAGGGGGTGGTCTGGGTCCATAATCCGCGCCTGTTCTATCTGGGCATGCAGGACCAGTGGTTCACCTTCAACATGTTCGACGCGCAGGCCTGGTATGTGCGCGACATCGTCATGGGCCGGATCGAGGTGCCGCAGGACAAGCAGGTGCTGATGGCCGACGTGCGCGAGCGCGAAGAACGCGAGGAAGCCTCGGACGACGTCAAATACGCGATCCGCTATCAGGCCGATTACGTCAAGGAACTGATCGCCGAGACCGACTATCCCAGTTTCGACGTGGATGGCGCCTGCGCGGCCTTCTACGAATGGAAGAAGCACAAGGCCGAGGACATCATGGCCTTCCGCAACCACTCCTATCGCTCGGTCATCACCGGCACCATGGCGCCCAAGCATCACACGCCCTGGAAGGATGCGCTCGACGACTCGATGGAAGCCTATCTGATGAACTGAGCAGGGTTTTCCCCCCGACTGGGGCCGGGCATCCGGCCCCACCTTTTTCCTCCTGGGAGGTCCAGATGCTCCAGCTGCCGCCAGAAAGCCTGTTCCGGCCCGGCCCGCCGCGCGCAACCCATGTGCGCCGCGCCGCCGGCTTCACCCTGCCGCCCGGGGTCGAACGCTATGCCGTTCCCGGCGCCGGCGCCGTCGCGGTGCAGATCGCGACCGGCGACCGGATCGAGATCATCAATGACGAGGGCGGCCAGCGTTGCGAACTGCTGGCCGCGCATGCCGACGGCCGGCTGGACCCGGCGATCCTTGGCGCTGCCGCCGACGCACCGGCCGATGGGCTGCGCGCCCTGCTGTCCTCGGACGGGCCGGGGCTTGCATCGCTGCGCCGCCGGCTGGCCGAGCTGGGCATCCCGCTGGCCGAGGCCCGTGCCATCGGCCTGTTCGGGGCAGAGACGCGGCCGGGCGAGACCGTGGCGCTGACCGCCGCCGCACCCGGCTGGCTGATCGCCGCCGCGCCGGGCGGCGTCATGGATTTCGAGGCGCAGGACACCTCGACCCCGCTGACCCTGCGCATCACCCGCGCCAATCCGCGCCGCCAAGGGCATTTCGCCCTGCCCACGCCGCTGGCCGATCCGCTCCTGGACCTGCGGGTGAAGTCCGCCACCGCCGAGGCCTATACCGTCAAGGCCGGGGATTTCATCCAGATCATCGACGTGGACGGCCGGCAATGCACCGATTTCCAGTGCTTCGACGCGCGCAAGCTGGACCGCGGCATCGTGCATCCGCTGGACGTGACCACGACCCGCACCATCCAGGGCCATGCCTATCCGATGCCGGGGCTGCATGCGAAATATTTCGACCACGACCTGACGCCGCTGGTCGAGGTCGTGCAGGACACCTGCGGGCGCCACGACGCCTTCGCGCTGGCCTGTTCGGCGAAATATTACGACGATATCGGCTATCCGGGCCATGCCAACTGCACGGACAATTTCAACGCCGTCCTGGCGCCCTATGGGGTCGAGGCCCGCGCCGGCTGGATGGCGGCGAATTTCTTCTTCAACACCGGCATCGATGCGCATGGCGTGATGTATGCCGACGAGCCCTGGTCGCGGCCCGGCGACTATGTGCTGTTGCGGGCGCTGACCGATCTGGTCTGCGTCTCCTCGGCCTGTCCCGACGACACCACCGCCGCCAATGGCTGGCACCTGACCGATATTCATGTCCGCAGCTATGGCGCGCAGGAACGGTTCAGCCGTGCCACCGCCTGGCGCGCCACCCCCGACGCGGAGCCGATCATGACCCGTGAGACCGCCTTCCACCAGAATTTCGCCGCCCTGACCCGCGATTTCGTCGAGTATCGGGGCTTCTGGCTGCCGAATTCCTTCCCGGAATGCGACCCGGTCGAAAGCTATTGGGCCTGCCGCGAGGGCGTGGTGGTCATGGACCTGTCGGCGCTGCGCAAGTTCGAGGTGACCGGCCCCGATGCCGAGGCGCTGATGAACTGGGTGCTGACCCGCGACGTGGCCAAGCTGGGCCATGGGCAGGTGGTCTATTCGGCGATGTGCCATCCCCATGGCGGCATGATCGACGACGGCACGCTGTTCCGGCTGGGCGAGCACAACTTCCGCTGGATCGGCGGCAGCGACGAGGGCGGGGTCTGGATGCGCGAGCAGGCCGAGAAGCTGGGCCTGAACGTGATGATCCGCTCCTCGACCGACCAGATGCACAACCTGGCGGTGCAGGGGCCGAAATCGCGCGAGCTGATGGCGGGGATCGTCTGGACGCCGCCGCATCAGCCCGCCTTGGCCGATCTGGGCTGGTTCCGCTTTACCGTCGGCCGCATCGGCGGCGAAAGGGGCGTGCCGGTGGTGGTGTCGCGCACCGGCTATACCGGCGAGCTGGGCTACGAGATCTTCTGTCATCCCAGGCATGGCGACGTGGTCTTCGAGGCAGTCTGGAACGCCGGCCAGCCGCTGGGGCTCAAGCCCATGGGCCTTGCCGGGCTGGACCTGGTGCGGATCGAGGCCGGGCTGGTCTTTGCCGGCTACGATTTCAGCGACCAGACCGACCCGTTCGAGGCGGGCGTGGGCTTCACGGTGCCGCTCAAGTCCAAGAACGCCGATTTCGTCGGCCGCGAGGCGCTGATCCGGCGCAAGGACCATCCCAGCCGCAAGTTCGTCGGGCTGGAGATCGACGGGCAGGACGCGGTGGGCCATGGCGATTGCATCCGCATCGGCCGGGCGCAGGTGGGCGAGGTCTGCTCGGCCATGCGCTCGCCGCGCACGGGGCAGATGATCGCGCTGGCGCGGATCGACATCGCCCATGCCGAACCCGGCACCGCGGTCGAGGTCGGGCGGCTGGACGGGCATATCAAGCGCATCGCGGCGAAGGTCGCAGCCTTCCCGCATTACGACCCCAAGAAGGAACGCCCCCGCGCCTGAGGCGCGGCCGGTGGCGACAAGCGCAGGCGTCGGGGACGGCCCCGGCGGTCAGCAGGAAGAACGGCAAAGCCCATACCTCATTTACAACCGACGGGGGCCTGACAGATGGAAAAGGATCTTGCGACCACGACCGGATTGCAGCGGCGGGCAGGGACCTCGGGCATCCTCCTCGCCCCGAGCCTCTGCGACGCGCCGGCCCGCGCCCGGCCGCTTGCCTGCGGGACGGGGGGACTGCACCGGAAGAACGCCTGCCGCACGCGCCCGGATCGGAACGATCGGGCAGGGAACGATCGGACAGGGGGCGCGCGGTTGCGCGCCCTTGCGCTTTCTGGCGCTCCGATCATCCGGGACGGCAAGGAGGTGGGCGTGGTGACCATCGGGTTTTACAGCCCTTTGAACGGGCACAATATCGGCATTGCGCGGATGCCGGTGGATTGCGCGGTTCCGGGCACGCCGCTGACGATCCGCAACCCGGGCGGCGAGATCGCCGCCACGGCGCAGCCGATGCCCTTCCACGACCCCGAGAAGAAGCGCCGCACCGCCAAGGGCTGAACCGACCCCGGGGCGCGCGGGCGGCGCCAGGACCGCCCCGCCCCCTCCGCGACAGGGAGAACGCCGCCAATGCGAGCCACGGAATTTTCATCTTCCATCCCCAGCCGCCCGGTCTATGGCGGGCTGCGCCCGCACGGGGCGCTGGCCTCGCTGATGCTGGCCGAGGGCGCGGGCGGCGAGGCGCTGGCCGCGCTGGCCCGGGCCGACCCCTCGGTCATGCGCCGGGCGCAGCTGTTCTGGATCCCCGCCGGCGCCGGTCCCGAACTGGGGTCGCGGCTGCGGGCGCTGGGGCCGGCCGGCTATGTCGAGGGGCCGAGCTGGGCGGCGCTGCGGCCGCGCTTCGCCCGGGCCCTGGCCGAGGCGCATATGGGCACCCGGCTCTATCTTGCCGGCGGCGAGGGGCTGATCGGCCAGGCCACGGCCGAGGCGCTGGCCGCCGGAATGCCGCTGGAGGCGATCGATGCCGAGCATCGCGGCGGCTTCGCCCGGCGGGTGCAATGCGTGCATTGCAAGGGCATCACCGAGAACGTCGCCACCGACCCGTTCGCCTGTTCGCATTGCGGGCTGAACCTGTTCGTGCGCGACCATTACTCGCGCCGCATCGGCGCCTTCCAGGGGGTCTGCGTCGATGCCGAGACCCCGGGCCAGGTGCCCGAGCCGCAGGAGATCAAGCCATGACGTCCCTGATGCTGCGCGTGGCGGCGGCCGAGCCGCTGACGCCGCTGGTCAAGCGCTTCCGCTTCGAACACCCGCAGGGCGCGGCCCTGCCGCTGTTTTCCGGCGGCGCGCATGTGGTGGTCGAGATGCCGGACGGCGAGGTGCTGCGCCGCAACGCCTATTCGCTGATCTCGGACCCGCAGGACGGCTCGGGCTACGAGATCGCGGTGCGGCGCGAGGATGGCGGGCGCGGCGGCTCGCGCTTCATGCATGGCCGGGTGCGGGCGGGCGACCTGCTGCGCGTCTCGCTGCCGCTGAACCTCTTCGCGCTGGACCTGCGGGCCCGCAAGCACGTGCTGATCGCCGGCGGCATCGGCATCACCCCTTTCGTCGCCCAGGTCCGCCAGCTTCTGCGCATGCAGCTGCCCTTCGAGCTGCATTACGCCGCCCGCTCGCGCGCCGAGGCGGCCGGGCTGAAGCTGCTGCCGGATGTGCCGCATATCCATGCCCATATCTCGGAGGAGGGCAACCGCATGGATCTGGGCGCGATCCTGTCGGGCCAGCCGCTTGGCACGCATGTCTATACCTGCGGCCCCGAGGGGCTGATCGGTGCGGTGGCGGAAGCGGGCGCCCGGCTGGGCTGGCCGCAGACCGCGCTGCATTCCGAGGTCTTCCAGGCGCCGCCGCCCGGCCGGCCCTTCGCGGTGGTGCTGGCGCGTTCGGGGCGGACCATCGCGGTCGGCGCGCATCAGAGCCTGCTCGAGGCGCTGGAGGCGGCCGGGGCCGAGATCGACTGGTCCTGCCGCGGCGGCGCCTGCGGGCGCTGCGAGACGCGGGTGCTGTCCTGCCACGGCCGCATCGAGCATCACGACCACTGGCTGTCCGAGGACGAGCGCTCCTCGCAGAGCCGCATCATGCCCTGCGTCTCGCGCTTCCGCGGCGAGACGCTGATCATCGACCGATAGGAGCCCGGCCATGACCATCCGGTTCAACGACGAGACCTTCCGCGACGATTACAGCTTCCGCAACTCGGCCGAAGCCATCCGGCGCTTTCCGTTCCCGTTCGACAAGGACGACTACATGTATTCCGTCAACATGGAGCCGCACGGGACGGGGGGCCGCGCCGGCAGCGTCTTCGAGAAGCGCTTCGACGTGGACGAGCATTACGTGGCCGAGATGCGCGACCGGGCGATCACCCTGGCCGGGGACCCGCTGCGCTGCCAGTCGCTGCCGCATATGGCGCTGGCGGGCTGGGACCTGCTGGAGCTGATCATGCAGTGCAAGGCCGAGGATTACCCCGAGCTGTTCCAGCTGCATCGCGACGGCGACCGCTGGCACTGGATCAACCGGCCGCTGGGGATCGAGCAGCGCTTCACCTTCCTCGACCCGACGACGCTGCCCTGCGGGCCGCTGGAATACGTCACCCGCCAGGCGCAGGGCGATTTCGCGCTGCTGGACCAGCGCGAGGGCAACCTGTGGATGGATGCGGGCATGGTGACCAGCCAGGCGGACTGGTCGCTGGATTTCGACATCGGCATGAACTTCTTCGAATGGCATGCGCCGGTGCCGAAGGCGGCCGAGCTGGGCATCTTCCAGCGGGCGCTGAAATTCCTGCTGGCGGTGCAGCAGGGCGCGCCGTCGCGGCGGCTGAACTGGACGATGACGGTCAATCCGCGTCTGGACACCAGCCCCGAGAACTATCACCTCTGGGGCCCCGAGAAGCGCACCATCACCCCCGAGAATGTCGGGGCCAGGCAATATCTGCGGGTGGAGCTGCAGAGCTTCTGGCGGCTGCCGCGCTCGAACGCGCTGGCCTTTCCGATCCGCTGCTACCTGATCGCGCTCGAGGATCTGGTGACGGTGCCGAAATGGGCGCGCCGGCTGCACCGGGTGATCCGCGACCTGCCCGACGAGCTGGCCGACTACAAGGGCTTCGCCGTCAACCGCCAGATCATCATCGACTATCTCGCGAAGTTCGACGACGGGAAGCCGACCTCGCCCGGAATCTTCGCCGACGAGTAGGGCTGGGACAACCCGACCGGGCAACAGCCGCCCCCGATGCGGGGC
>NZ_JAEN01000041.1:0-10121 GCF_000518925.1 Paracoccus sp. J39
AAACCTCATGCCCAAGCTTCTGCAGATGCGCCGCAGAGGACGGAGTCACCGCAACACGCGCCTCACCCCCAAAACGCTCTCTCAATCCGCCGATCTTCAAAAGGCGATCCTTTCCGTAGTCTTCACGCGTCAGAATCCGCCGGCCCCCGGGAGGGCCGGGCGGATGCCATTCAGAGTTCGGGATAAAGCGGGAAGCGCGCGCAAAGCGCCTGGACCTCGGCCTTGACCCGCGTTTCGACCGCCGCATTGCCGTCCGGACCGTTCGCGGCCAGCCCGTCCACCACCTCGATGATCCAGCGGGCGATCTGGCGGAATTCCGGCTCTCCGAAGCCGCGGGTGGTGGCGGCCGGGCTGCCCAGGCGGATGCCCGAGGTCACGGTGGGCTTTTCCGGGTCGAAGGGGATGCCGTTCTTGTTGCAGGTGATGTTGGCCCGGCCAAGCGCCTTTTCGGTCTCGTTGCCGGTCACCTTCTTCGGCCGCAGGTCGACCAGCATCACATGGGTGTCGGTGCCGCCGGTGACGATGTCCAGCCCGCCCTCGATCAGGCCCGCCGCCAGGGCTTGCGCGTTCTTCACCACCGCCGCGGCATAGGACTTGAACTCGGGCTCCAGCGCCTCGCCGAAGGCCACGGCCTTGGCGGCGATCACATGCATCAGCGGCCCGCCCTGGATGCCCGGGAAGATCGCCGAATTGACCTTCTTGGCGATCTCCTCGGAATTGGTCAGGATCATGCCGCCGCGCGGGCCGCGCAGGGTCTTGTGCGTTGTGGTGGTCACCACATCGGCATGGGGGAAGGGCGAGGGATGCGCGCCGCCGGCGATCAGCCCGGCGATATGGGCCATGTCGACCATCAGATAGGCCCCGACGCTCTCGGCGATCTCGCGGAACCTGCGGAAGTCGATGACCCGCGGAATGGCCGAGCCGCCGGCGACGATCAGTTTCGGCCGATGCTGCCGGGCCAGGTCCGCCACTTGGTCGAAGTCGATCAGGCAATCCTGCCGGCGCACGCCGTATTGCACCGCGTTGAACCATTTGCCGGACTGGTTGGGCGCCGCGCCATGGGTCAGGTGGCCGCCCGAGGCCAGGTTCATGCCCAGGAAGGTGTCGCCGGGCTTCATCAGCGCGGTGAACACGCCCTGATTGGCCTGGCTGCCGGAATTCGGCTGCACATTGGCATATTCGCAGCCGAACAGCCATTTCGCCCGCTGGATCGCCAGATCCTCGACGATATCGACATATTCGCAGCCGCCGTAATAGCGCCGCCCCGGATAGCCCTCGGCATATTTGTTGGTCAGGACCGAGCCCTGCGCCTCGAGCACGGCGGGCGAGACGATGTTTTCCGAGGCGATCAGCTCGATCTCGTCGCGCTGGCGGCCCAGCTCCATGCGGATGGCGCGAAAGATATAGGGATCGCTGTCGGCCAGCGGCCTGGCGGCCATGGTGGTGTTGATCGGTTGGTGGTTCATCTTCCTCTCCCTGTTCTGTGGTTCAGCCGGTCCAGCCCAGGCCGGCGGCTATGCAGTTCATCGTCTGAAGCAGCGGCACCGACAGCTTGCCTGTGGTGCGGCCGCGCAAGTCGCGCAGCAGGTCGACCTGCAGCGCATGAATGTCGTTCATCGGGGCGCGGACCCGCTCGAACCGCTCGCGCATCATGGGGAATCGCTCGGCCAGCAGCGCCTCGCCGGTCAGCCAGAGCAGCGCCCGTTCGCTGCGGCGGTATTCGGCCTGCACCGCGCCCAGGATCGCGTCGCGTAGCCCGGCATCCTCGACCAGCGAGGCATAGCGGGCGGCGATCCGCATATCCGCCTGGAACAGCGATTTCTCGACCTCGTCCACGATCAGCTGGAACAGCGCCGAGCCGCGCAGCATGCGCCGCAGCAGGGCCTCGCCCTCGGCCCCGCGCACCTTGCGGAAGCTGTCGATGGCGGTGCCGAAGCCGTACCAGCCGGTGATCAGGTGGCGGTTCTGCGACCAGGCGAAGACCCAGGGGATCGCCCGCAGGTCGTCAAGCGACTTGGCCCCGAAGCGGCGGGCCGGGCGCGAGCCGATCTTCAGCATCGCCAGCTCCTCGACCGGGCTGGCCTGCTGGAAATAGCTCACGAAGCCGGGCTGGCCCAGCAGGGTGGCATAGGCGGTCTGCGACATGCCCGCCAGGCCTTCCAGCGCATCGTCGAATTCCGGCGTTGCCGCGGTCCGCGCCGGCGCCGCGCTGTGCAGCAGCACCGCCGAGGTCAGCACCTCGAGCGTGTTCAGCGCCGTGCCGCGGTTCGCGTATTTCGACGACACCACCTCGCCCTGTTCGGTGATCCGCATCCGGCCCGAGACCGTGCCGGGCGGCTGCGCCGCGATGGCGCGCTCGGTCGGGGCGCCGCCGCGGCTGACCGAGCCGCCGCGACCGTGGAAGAAGGCCGGGCGCATCCCATGGCCGGCCAGGGCGCGGGATATGCTGCGCTGCGCCCGCTCCAGTTCCCAGGTCGAACTGACGAAGCCGCCGTCCTTGTTGCTGTCGGAATAGCCCAGCATCACCTCGAACCGGTTGCCGCCGCGCGCCTTCAGGCTGCGGCGCGCCAGCGGCACCTGCAGCAGCTCGGACAGGATCGCCGGCGCGGCGCGCAAATCGGCGATGGTCTCGAACAGCGGCACCACGCGCAGGTCCAGGGTCTCGGCGCCGAAACCGGCATGGCGGGCCAGCAGATAGACCCCCAGAAGATCGTCGGTCGAGCGCGTCATGGACAGGATGAAGGGGCCGAGCGCATCGCGGTCCACGCCCTCGCCCATGTCGCGCATCAGCCGCAGCAGCGCCAGCAGTTCCTGACCGGCCTCGGTCAGCCGGGCGGGATCGACCTCTGGCAGCGCCGGGCTGGACAGGTCGGCGCGCAGCCGCTCCGACCAGGCGCTTGAGCCGTATTGCGGCGCGGAACCGCCGTCGCCGGCCCAGATCTCGGCCAGCACTGCGGTCGTCACCGTCGAGTTCTGGCGGATGTCCAGCGTCGCGGTGCGAAAGCCGAAGGTCTGCGCCTGCCAGCGGATCGGGCGGACATGGCGATGCGCCAGATGCGCGGCGCCGATGGCCTGCAACCCGTCCTCGACCACCTTCAGGTCGGCGATGAAGTCGCCCAGGAAGCGATAGCCGCCGGTCTGGTCGCGCAGCGCCCGGATCTGGTTGCCGATGACCGTCAGCGCCTGGCGGAAGACCTCGCCCGGGTTGCGGCTGCGGCATTCGGGGCGCTCGGCGATCAGGGCGTCCAGCGCGATGCCCTCGGCCCCCGGAACGGCGACGATGGAGGAACTGATGCTGATGCGGGCCCCGGCCTCGCGCAGCCCGTCCAGATAGCGGTCGAGGATCGCCTGCCGGTTGCGGGCCAGCGCGTCGCTGGTCGCTTTGGTCGTCACGTTGGGATTGCCGTCCCGGTCGCCGCCGATCCAGCTGTGAAAGCGGATCTCGGGCAGGGTGCCGGGGTCGAAGCCGGCGGCCAGATAGCGGTCATAGAGCAGCGGCACCGCGTCATAGATGCTGTCGCGAAAGAATTGCAGCCCCCATTCGATCTCATCCGACAGCCGCGGGCGTTCCAGACGCAGCTCGCCGGTCATCCAGAGCAGGTCGATCTCGCTGCGCAGGTCGTCGGTCAGCTGTGCCCGTTCCCGAGGCGTCCAGCGTTGCGTCTCCAGCGCCACGAGATTGCGATAGATGCGGCGATGGATTTCCAGCACGGTGACGCGCTTGGCCTCGGTCGGGTGCGCGGTGAGCGTCGGCCCCACGCAGATGCCGTCCTCTGCGCCGCTGGCGCCGATCCGGGCCGCGGCGCCCAGCTCGGCATGCGCCTTGGCGAAGCTGCCGGGCACGGTCGCCGGGCCCGACTCGGTCTCGGCTTGCCGCCGCTCGCGCATGGCCACGTTCTCGTCGGCGATGCGCAGCAGCTGGAACCAGATGTTCAGCGCCTGCAGATAGGGCACCGCCGCATTGTCGCGGGGGATCGCGACCGGCGCAGCGGAATCGAGGCTGGCGGCCACCTGCGGCGCGCGGCGCAGAAGCATGTCGCGCCAAAGCTGGCGCAGCGTGCGCCTCAGCGTCTCGGCATAGGCATCGGCGCCGCCGTCCGGTCCGGGCTGGAAGTCCCGCGCGCGTGCCATCAGTTCACACGGTCGCGCGGTTCGCGGCCCTCGAAAAAGGCCACGAGGTTCTCCATCACCCGCAGGCCCATGGCGTCGCGCGTCTCGCGCGTGGCGGAACCCAGATGCGGCAGCATGACCAGGTTGTCGGCGCCCAGCAGCGCATAGGGGATGTCCGGCTCGCCCTCGAACACGTCGAGCCCGGCGCCGCCGATGGTGCCGAACCACAACGCCTGCGCCAGCGCGTGCTGGTCGATCACCTCGCCGCGGGCGGTGTTGATCAGGCAACCGTCCGGCTTCATCAGCCCCAGGCGGCTCGCGTCGATCAGGTGGTGGTTCTCGGCCCCGCCCGGGCAGTGCAGAGACACGAAATCGCAGCGCGGCAGCAATTCGTCGATGGTGCCGACCTGCTCGGCACCGAACTCGGCCAGGATCTCGGGGGCGACGGCGGGGATGTTCTGCACCACGATCTTCATGCCGAAGCCGAAATGCGCGCGCCGGGCCATGGCCTGGCCGATCCGGCCGAAGCCGACGACGCCCAGCGTCGCGCCCGAGACCTTCTTGCCGATCATGTGGGTCGGGCGCCAGCCGGTCCATTTGCCGGCGCGCAATTCCCGCTCGCCCTCGCCGGCGCGGCGCGCGACCATCAGAAGCAGGGTCATGGCAAGGTCGGCGGTGCATTCGGACAGCACGTCGGGCGTGTTGGTGACGGTGATCCCGCGGGCGCTGGCGGCGGCCAGGTCGATATGGCTGAAGCCGACGCCGAAATTGCCGAGGATCTTCGTGCGCGGGCTTGCCACGTCGAAGATCGGGGCCGACAGCCGGTCGGTCACCGTGGGAAGCACCGCGTCGTAATCGCGGAGCGCGGCTTTCAGCTGGTCGGCGTCCAGTGGCAGGTCGTCCCGGCTGACGGTGAGGTCGAAGACCTCACCCAGCCGCGCTTCGATCGCCTCGGGCCACCGTCGGGTCAGAAGTACCTTGGGCTGTGCCATCTCGACCTCTCAGGCAAACTGTTTCATCGACCGGGCGATGGTCTCGCCGATCATCGAGGGATGTTCGGCGACGGTGACCCCGGCGGCGGTCAGGATCTCGACCTTCTCGCTGGCGCTTTCGCCGAAGGCCGAGATGATGGCGCCGGCATGGCCCATGGTGCGGCCCTTGGGCGCGGTCAGCCCGGCGATATAGGCGACCACCGGTTTCTTCATGTGGTCGCGGATATAGCCGGCCGCATCCGCCTCCTGCGGGCCGCCGATCTCGCCGATCAGGCAGACCAGTTCGGTCTGGTCGTCCTGCTCGAAGGCCATCAGGATGTCCTTGAAGGACGAGCCGTTGATCGGGTCGCCGCCGATCCCGACCGAGGTCGAGACGCCGATGCCCAGATCCTTCAGCTGCTGCGCCGCCTCATAGCCCAGCGTGCCGGACCGCCCGACGATGCCCACGTTGCCCGGCAGATAGATATGGCCCGGCATGATGCCCAGCAGCGCCTTGCCGGGGCTGATGGTGCCGGCGCAGTTCGGCCCGGTCAGCACCATGCGGCTTTCCCGGGGATAGCGATACATGTAGCGCTTGACCCGGATCATGTCCTGGGCCGGAATGCCGTCGGTCACGCAGACGCAATAGCCGATGCCGGCATCCGCCGCCTCCATGATCGAATCCGCGGCAAAGGGCGGCGGCACGATCACCAGGCTGGCATTGGCCCCGGTCGCCGCCACCGCCTGCTTGACGGTGTCGAAGACCGGCACGCCCTGCACCGTCTCGCCGCCCTTGCCGGGCACGACGCCGCCCACGACATTGGTGCCGTAGTCGATCATCTCCTTGGTGTGGAACTGCGCAAGACGCCCGGTAATGCCCTGAACGATCACGCGGCTTTCATTGTCCAGATAGATGCTCATCAGATCGCCTCCGCCTTTTCCAGATTGGTTGCCCCGTCCGTCAGGGCGTTCACCGCCTTCTGCGCCGCGTCCATCAGGGATTTGGCGGCAATGACCGGCAGGCCGGATTGCTCGAGGATCCTGCGGCCCTCCTCGACATTGGTGCCGGCAAGGCGCACCACGACCGGCACCTCGACCGGGTTGGCGGTCAGGGCCTGGACCACGCCCTCGGCCACCCAGTCGCAGCGGTTGATGCCGGCGAAGATGTTGACCAGCACGGCGCGGACGTTCTTGTCCGACATGACCAGCCGGAACGCCTTGGCCACCCGCTCGGGCGTGGCGCCGCCGCCGATGTCGAGGAAGTTCGCGGGTTCGCCCCCGGCCAGCTTGATGGTGTCCATGGTCGCCATGGCAAGGCCGGCGCCGTTGACGATGCAGCCGATGTTCCCGTCCAGCCCGACATAGGACAGGCCACGGTCGGCGGCGCGGGATTCGCGCGGGTCCTCCTGCGACTTGTCGCGCAGCTCGCTGATCTGCGGATGGCGGAACAGCGCATTGTCGTCGAAGGTCATCTTCGCATCCAGCGCCAGGATGCGGTTGTCGCCGGTGACCACCAGCGGGTTGATCTCCACCATGGTGGCGTCGAGGTCGCGGAAGGCGCGATAGCAGCCGGTCAGCGTGCGGACCATCTGCTGGACCAGCGGGGCGGGGATGCCAAGCGCGAAGGCGATCTCGCGCGCCTGGAACTCGCGCAGTCCCACCGCCGGCTCGACGGCCGAGCGGACGATTGTCTCGGGCTTCTGGGCCGAGATGTCCTCGATATCCATGCCGCCCTCGGACGAGGCGACGATCATCACCCGCTGCGAGCCGCGGTCGAGGACGAAGCCCAGATAGATCTCGCGCGCGATGGGCACCGCGCCCTCGACATAGACGCGATAGATGCCCTTGCCCTCGGGCCCGGTCTGATGCGTGACCAGCTTGCGGCCGAACATGGCCTCGCAGGCCTCCATGATCTCGTGATCGCTGTCGCAAAGCTTGACGCCGCCGGCCTTGCCGCGGCCCCCCGCATGCACCTGCGCCTTGACGATCCAGCGGTCGCCGCCCAGTTCGCGGGCGCGATAGGCCGCCTGTTCGGGGCTGTAGGCCAGCGCGCCGGGCGGAATGGCGACGCCGAAGCTCGCCAGGATTTCCTTGGCCTGGTATTCGTGAATATCCATCTGACAATCATCCCTGGATTAGGCGTCGGCGTGGTCGTAATGGGCGCTCAGCACCGCCCGGACCCTGGCCATGTCGATATTCGCCCCCAGGTCCGCCATGGCATCGGCGAAGCGGGTGACGATCTCGGTGATCGCGGGTTCGGAAAGCTGGTTGAGGATGCCGATGCGGACCTGCACGGGTTCCGAAAGCGTCGGCCAGATGCCGAAGCCCTCGGCGCGGCAGTTCTGCACCAGTTCCATCTCGCGTCCCGCCAGCGGCCCGGGCAGGTTCAGCACCACCAGGCTGGTCATGTTCGAGGTGACCTCGCAGCCCATGGCCTCGACCGCCGCGCGCAGGGCCTTTTCGTGGAAGGCATAGTCCTGGGCCCGCTTGGCGCGGCCGATCTGCAGGATGATGCGCAGCGCCTCGTGAAAGGCCGCCACCGCATAGCCGGAATGGGTGCGGTGATAGACGCCCTTCTCGACATCCTGGCCGTTGACGATCGCCCAGTGCCGCGCCTCGAGGATCGGGTGATGCGCATAGGTGTGGCAGCCGTTCTCGCGCAGCTCGGCGATATAGCGGTCGCTGAAGCTGACCGGCGCATAGGTCAGCGGCAGGCACAGCACGCCCTTCTGCGGGCAGGAGGCCCAGCCGACCACGCCGGGATAGTCGTCGATCGAGAAATCCGCGATGCCCAGCGACGAGACCGCATCGACCAGCCCCAGCGCGCCGTGCCGCTGACAGGCGTCCGAGAAGCCGCGCAGGTCGTTGATCCGGCCCGCGCCGGTTTCCCAATGCGCCATGAAGGCCCATTTCGGCTTGTGGCGGGCCAGCGCCGCCTCGATCACCTCGGCCGAGACGGATTGGCCATGCGGCACCTCGACCGTAGTGACCGAGGCGGGCTGCGGGTTCAGGGAATCCGCCCGCAATTCCTCGCGGGTCGAGGCCTTCATGCGGATCGACAGCCCGTCGATGCCCGAGAAGGTGCCGTTGGTGAAGACCACGACGCTGTCGCCGGGCAGGATCGCGCTCAGCATGCAGTCGAGCCCGGAAAAGCCGGTGCCGGCGACGCCGAAGGTGTGGATATTGCCGGTGCCCCAGACCTCGCGCAGCATGATCTTGCATTCGATCATCCCCCGCAGGACGTCGGCCTGCATGTGGTCGGCCAGTCCCGACTGGCAAAAGCGTTGCAGCACCCGCGCATCGGTATTGCCCGGGCCAGGCCCGGCGGCCAGCGTCTCGGGGATTTCGAGGGGCGGGAAAATGATCGTGTCCTTCATCGCGTCAACCTTTCGGAAAGAATGTTTGCCTGGGTGCCGTTGCGGGCGCGGCTGGACGGGGCCGGATGGTTCTTCACGGTTTCCTCCTTGGTTCAGGGGCCGAGCAGCAGGATCTGGACATCGGCGACATTGGTCCCGGTCGCTCCGGTCAGCAGCAGATCGCCCGCGGCCTTCAGCGCCACGTGGCTGTCGTTGTTGGCCAGCAGCGCCGCGCCGTCGCGGCCGGCGGCGCGGATGCGGGCGGCGGTGCCCGCGTCCACGATGCCGCCGGCGGCGTCGGTCGGGCCGTCGCGGCCATCGGTGCCGCCGGACAGGAAGACCCAGTCCCGGCCAAGGGCCGGCATCGCCAGGGCCACGCGCAGCGCCAGTTCCTGGTTGCGCCCGCCCAGCCCGGTTCCGACGACATTCACCACCGTCTCGCCGCCGAAGATCAGGCAGGCCGGCCGGCCGCGCGGCGCGTCCTGCGCCGCCGCGACGATGCGTGCCGCGGCCTCGGCCACCGCACCCACCAGCGCGTCGCAAAGGATCGCCGGGTTCAGGTCCGCCGCCGCCGCGGAAATCGCCTCCAGGCTCTTGCGGTTCGAGCCGATCAGGTGGTTCCGCGCCTCGGGCAGGGCCGCAGCGGGGCCGGACGCCTTGCCGCGGCCCAGATGCGCCCGGACCTCTTCGGGCAGCAGCAGCCACAGGCCCCGCGCCTCGATCAGCGACCGGGCCTCTTCGACACTGCCGATCTGCGCCACGGTCGGCCCCGAGGCCACCACCGCAAGGTCGTCGCCGATCACGTCCGACAGGATATAGGCCGTCACCGGCGCCGGCGCGGCGAAATGCAGCATGCCGCCGCCCTTCAGCCGCGACAGCTGCTGGCGCACGAGGTTGGCGGCGCGGATGTCGAAGCCGCGCTCCAGCAGCAGCCGGCCGACCGCGATCTCGTCCGCCAAGGTCAGGTCGCCCGCCGGCGCCGGCAGCATGGCCGAACCGCCGCCGGAGATCAGCGCGATCACCCGGTCCTTCGCCCCCGCCGCGCCCAGCAGGGCGATCACCGCCCGTGCCGCCGCGGCGCCGTCCTGGTCCGGGACCGGGTGGCCGGCGACCATGACCATGGCGCCGGGCAGGGGCCGCCGGTTCTCGCGATTGGTTACCACCAGCGCCTGCACCGGCGCCGGTTCCAGCGCGTCCAGCATGGCCCCGGCCATCGCGGTCGCCGCCTTGCCGACCGCGACGACGATATAGCGGCCATTCGCGCCCAGGTCCGGCACCGGATGCTGCCGCAGCGCGGCGCGCAGGGCTTGCGCCGGGTCGGCGGCCGCGCAGGCCGCCCGGAACAGCATCTCGGCCCGGGATCTGAGCGCGGCGGACATCACGCGGCGCCGGCGATCTGCCGGGCCTTCTCGACCAGCACCTCGGCCTGGCGGATCGAGGCATAGTCGATCAGCCGCCCGTCCAGCGAGACGGCGCCCTTGCCTTCGGCCTCGGCCTCGGCCATCGCCGTCAGGATGCGCTGCGCCTTGGTGACCTCGGCGTCCGAGGGGCTCATCACCGCGTTGGCCAGCGCGATCTGGCTGGGGTGGATGGCCCATTTCCCCTCGCAGCCCAGCACCGCGGCGCGATAGGCGGCGGCCTTGTAGCCCTCGGGGTCCGAGAAATCGCCGAAGGGCCCGTCGAT
>NZ_JAEN01000042.1:0-9128 GCF_000518925.1 Paracoccus sp. J39
AGGCAAAAGACGTGAACTGTGAACCTTGGTCCGTATTCATGATCCCCGGCGCGCCGAAGCGGTGGATGGCCTCGTTCAGCGCTTCGACGCAAAAGTCCGCCTCCAGCGTGTTCGATATCCGCCACGCCAGCACCTTTCGGGTGAACCAGTCCATGATGGCGACGAGATACAGGAAGCCGCGCCGCATCGGCAGGTAGGTAATGTCGGCGCACCAGACCTGACCGNGGCGATCGACCCGTAGCCCGCCCAGCAGATAGGGATAGGTCTTGTGCCCTTTCCTCGGCTTGCTGGTGTTGGGCTTCTGGTAGATCGGCATCAGGCGCATGAGCCGCATCAGCCGTCGGATGCGCTTCTGGTTCACGCCGTGCCCCTCGTTCTGCAGATGCCAGGTCATCTGCCGGACCCCGTAGAAGGGGGTGTCGAGGAACTGCTTGTCGATGAGCTGCATCAGGCCGAGGTTCTGCTCCGTCTCTCCGACCGGTTCATGATAGAAGGACGAGCGCGAGATCGACAGCAGGCGGCACTGCGCCCCGATCGACAACGCCGGATGGCCCCGCTCAATCATCCCGCGCCTCACTTGCCGGTCCACGGCTTGAGCTTTCGTGACAAAAAATCGTTGGCGACAGCCAGTTCTCCAATCTTGGCATGCAGTGACCGGACCGTCTCCTCATCCACCTCCGCAACAGGCTTTCTGCCACCGCGCTCGAAGATATCCGCAGCTCCGTCGAGCAGCGCCTTCTTCCATTGATGGATCATCGTCGGATGCACGCCGTATTCGGCCGCCAGCTCTGACGCCGTGCGCTCGCCCTTCACGGCCTCAAGCGCCACGCGCGCCTTGAAGCCTGCGTCATAGTTTCTGCGTTTCCGCATTCCTGATCTCCTCGTTCTTGGAGACCAGCAAACGTCAGATCGTAGCTTCCGTCACTGTCCGATTTCCGGGGAGTAGCTCAGAATCCCTCAGAAAACGGAGTTCTGCAACAACGCCCCTGCCCCGTCACCTTCCGCCCGCATCCGCAGCAGATCGCCTCCGCCCGCCGCGCCTATGACGACTGGTGGCAGGCGCTGGGCTGGATCCGCGACGGTCTGATCGCGGGCGGCATGCTGCGGGAAGTCGAGGTGACGGCGGCAGTGCCAAAGAAAAGACCTTGGGAGACAAACCAAGCCTGAGGAGTGACGGCTTGCTCTTTGATTCTGCTTCGCTTCCAGCTACGGTCAGCCCAATAATTACAACACTCGGGACGGTACATGGGCGAAGCGGCGAAGCGCGACAGTGCGGAAATTCGGTCAACGGCGGGCTTTCTCTGGTCAATCGCCGAAATTTTGCGTGGTGATTTCAAGCAATCCGAATACGGCAAGGTTATTTTGCCATTTGTCGTCCTGCGCCGCCTAGACTGCATTCTTGAGGGATCGAAGACGGCCGTCCTGCAGGCCGCGGAGTCCCTGCCGCCCGGGATCGATGATGCGACCCGCGACATGATCCTCTTCGGGGCAGTGGGCGGCAACATCAAGGTCTACAACCTGTCGCGCGCCACATTCGACAGCCTGCGCGGCCAGGACCCGGGCCAGTTGCACCAGAACCTGCTCGACTACATCCGCAATTTCTCGGGCAATATCCGCGACATCTTCTTCGACAAGTTCCTGTTCACTGAGCAGCTTAAACGGCTGAACGACGCCGGCATCCTATGGCCGGTCTTCGAGCGGTTCTGTCAGATCGATCTACACCCCGAGGCCATTTCGAACATAGAGATGGGCTATCTGTTCGAGGAGCTGATCCGCCGCTTCTCGGAAATCTCGAACGAAACCGCCGGGGAACATTTCACCCCGCGCGAGGTGGTTCGGCTGATCGTCGACCTGCTGATCGCTAACGACGACACCAAGCTGTCAGGCCGTGGCAAGATCAGGCAGGTCTATGATCCAGCCTGCGGCACCGGTGGGATGCTGGCTCTGGCCGAGGAGGCGCTGAAGGGCTTCAACCCGTCGATCCGGGTGGAGCTTTTCGGCCAAGAACTGAACCCCGAATCCTTCGGGATCTGCAAATCCGACATGCTAGTGACAGGCCATGATCCCGAGCAGATCGCCTTCGGCAACACGCTGACGCAGGACGCGCACAAGGACCGCAGCTTTCACTACATGCTCTCGAACCCGCCCTATGGCGTCGACTGGAAGAAGTATCAGGACCCGATCAAGTCCGAGGCCGAAACCATGGGCTTCTCCGGCCGATTCGGTGCAGGCACGCCGCGGATATCCGACGGCCAGCTTCTGTTCCTTCAGCACATGATCTCGAAGATGCGCGATGACGAGGACGGCTCGCGCATCGGCATCGTCATGAACGGGTCGCCCCTCTTCACCGGCGGCGCGAATTCGGGCGAAAGCGAAATCCGCCGCTGGATGCTGGAAAACGACTGGGTGGAGGCGATCGTCGCACTGCCGACCGATCTCTTCTACAACACCGGCATCCAGACCTATGTGTGGCTTTTGACCAACCGCAAGCCTGCCCAGCGCCGCGGCAAGGTGCAGCTGATCGATGCCTCGGGCGAGTGGTTCTGGCGCTCCATGCGCAAGTCACTGGGCTCGAAGCGCCGGGAAATCCCCGACAAGGCGCGCGAGGAGATCGTGCGCATCTACGCAGACTTCCTGAACGGAGAAAGCGGCGCGTCCGATGTCGCGAAAATCTTCGACACCGAGGATTTCGGCTACCGCGAGATCAGGATCGAGCGCCCGCTGCGGCTGAATTTTCAGGCCAGCGACGAACGGCTTGCCCGCCTGGCCGATCAGAAGCCCTTTGCCCGGCTCGATCCGACCGAACAGGACCAGATCCAGATTGCCCTGCGCGGGCTGTCGGATCAGGTGTTCCGCAACCGTGACCAGTTCGAAAAGGCGCTGGGCAAGGTGCTTAAGGGTGCCGGGCTGAAGATTGGCGCGCCGATCAGAAAGGCGATCCTCGCCGCCCTGTCCGAGCGCGACGAAGAGGCTGACATCTGCCGCGACAAAGATGGCAACCCTGAGCCAGACCCCGATTTGCGTGACCACGAGCTTGTGCCGCTGAAGGAGGACTGGCGCGGATATGTCGCCCGCGAGGTCACACCCTTCGTGCCGGATGCCTGGGTGGATGAGAACCACCGCGATGCCCGCGACGGCAAGGTGGGCCGCGTGGGCTATGAGATCAACTTCAACCGCTACTTCTACACCTATGTCCCGCCCCGCCCGCTGGAAGAGATCGATGCCGAGCTAAAGACGCTGGAAACCGAGATCGCCGAGCTGCTGAAAGAGGTGGCGCGATGATTTCTTCGCCGCTGCGCCCGCTTTCTTGTTGCTTTATTAACCCGGTTGTCCTATCTACCACCGTAACAAGACCCGCCACGCCTCGGGCGCCGCTTCGGCAGCGTACTGCGCACCCCGGCGGGTTACTTGTTTTTAAGGCCCCGGATTCTGCGTCCAAGCGGAGTGGGGTGCTGGCATGAAGTTCAACAAGCCCGCCACTTCTATCAACGATCAGATCGCCCTGTTGCGCCGGCGCGGCATGGTCGTGGATGACGAGGCCGCGGCCCGCCACTACCTTGGTCACATCTCCTACTATCGCCTTCGGGCCTACTGGCTGCCGTTCGAGGTTCCCGCCGCCGATGGCGATCATGCCCTGACGCCCGGCACCCGGTTCGAGGATGTGCTGGCCCTCTATGTCTTCGACCGCCAGCTTCGCCTGATGGTCATGGACGCCGTGGAGCGGATTGAAGTCGCGATCCGCGCGCAATGGGCCCATCACATGGCCATGACCTATGGCGCGCACGGCTATCTGGACCAAGCGCATTACGGCAAAGTCACCCGCCACGCCGCCGCCGTGGCAGACCTGACCAAGGAGTTCAAACGCTCGCGCGATACCTTCGCCGAGCACTATCGCGGGAAATATACCTCGCCCAAGCTGCCGCCGGTCTGGATGGCGGCCGAGGTGATGTCCTTCGGCCTGCTGTCGAAATTCCTGGGCGATCTGAAGCTGCGGGGCGATCGGCAGGCCATCGCCAGGCCCTTCGGGCTGGATGAAAAGGTGCTGACCTCCTTCGCGCATCACATGAGCCATGTGCGCAACATCTGCGCCCATCACGGGCGGCTGTGGAACCGGCGCTTCACCATCAAGATGGTGGTGCCGAAATCGCCCGCCAGGCTGGCCATCGCGCTACGCGGGGCAGATGACCGCTATTTGCACAACACGCTGGTGATGCTGGATCACCTGCTGACCATCGTGGCGCCGGACACGGAATGGCGTGAACGGCTGGTTGATCATCTGGCGACCTGCCCGCTGGCCGCACCGGCGGCGATGGGGTTTCCGGGTGACTGGCAGAACCGGCAGGCGTGGAGGGTCGGGGGATGACGATGGTTCGGTTCAAACATTTTCTGAAGGATCGGAACCAGTTCTCGCGCCACGGCGATGAAACTCTTTTGTCGGTTTCTGAATACTATGGGGTGAAGCCGCGAGCGGAAGCCTTCGAAGGTGAGGAGCACGAAAGCCGCGCTGCGACTTTGGAAGGCTACCGGATAGTCCAAAGAGACGATCTGGTCATGAATTACATGCTTGCGTGGAAGGGCGCCTACGGCGTGTCTGATCATGATGGAATTGTCAGCCCAGCTTACTCGGTATTTGTTATCAACAAGCAGCTTGCAGACCCTAGATTTATTCATCATCGCACACGATCTGCCGATATGCGCGCGCTGTTTCGGTCGAGGTCGAAGGGAATCATCGAATCGCGTTTGAGGCTCTATCCTGATGCGCTCTTGGCAATGGATATCTCACTCCCCGACCTTCCCACCCAGAAGGCAATTGCGGATTTCCTCGACCGCGAAACCGCCCGCATCGACCTGCTGATCGAGAAGAAGCAGCGGTTGGTGGCGCGACTGGCCGAACGAGAAAAGGCGCTTCTGCACTTAATGTTTTCGCAGATCAAGGCGAAACGCTGGCGAACCCGGCACTTGGGAAATCTGAGGAACGGTGCCGGCTTTCCCGTTGAATTGCAGGGTAATCCAAATGAAGACATAGCCTTCTTCAAGGTCAAGCATCTGAAGACCTTCGGCCTCGACGCGGCGATCACGGCAACCGAGGATACGGTCTCGGCAGAGACAGCCAGGAAGCTCCGCGCGACGGTGTTTCCCGTTGGGACTATCGTCTTTGCCAAGATTGGCGCCGCGCTCCTCCTCGGGCGATTCTCGATGATCGGGCGTCCGGCTTGCCTCGATAACAACATGGCCGCCTTTGTTCCCAACAAGCGGATGATCGATGCCGATTTCTGCCTGCTCGCCCTGTCACAGATTGACATGGCGACCATGGTTCAGCCCGGTGCCGTTCCTTCCCTCAGCACCGAAGCCTTCTACAGCTACGAACTTCCACTGCCATCGCTGGAGGAACAGCAGGAACTGGTAAGCCGCTTCCGAAGCGAACGGGCGACGCTGTCTTCCATCGCAGATGCGACTAAGACATCAATCGAGCGCCTGCGCGAATTCCGCGCCGCCCTCATCACCGCCGCCGTCACCGGCCAGATCAACCCCGAAACATGGTCCCGCCGCGGCACGACCGACCGCCGACTGGACCAAATCGAAGCGGAGATGGGGGCATGAGCACAACGCACGCAACATTGGCCCACAAGGAAAAGGTCGTTCAGAACCATCTGATCAGCCAGCTGGTGACGGGGCAGGGCTATCTGCACCGCGACCCGAAGGCCGACTATGACCGCGCGCTTGCCATGGATCGCGCTCTGGTCCTGCGCTTTCTGCAAACTACCCAGCCCGAGGAATGGGCCAAGCTCGTCACCCATTACGCCACCACGGCCGAAGACACGCTGTTCACCCAGCTGACCAGGGCGCTGAAGGATCGCGGGCTGCTGGACGTACTGCGCAGCGGGCTGAAGATCGTCCCGGGCATCCGCTTCTCGCTCTGCTTCTTCCGCCCGGCCAGCGGGATCGAGCCGAAGCGGATCGCCGAGTTCGAGGCGAACATCCTCAGCGTCATGGACGAGGTGGAATACAGCCAGAAGCACGGCGGCCGCCTCGATGTGGTGCTGTTCCTGAACGGTCTGCCGGTGGCGACGATCGAGGCGAAGAACCTGCTGACCGGCTCGACCTTCCGCCATGCCGAGCGGCAGTATCGCACCGACCGCTCGCCCGCGGGCGAGCCTCTCCTGACCTTCAAGCGCGGTGCGTTGGTGCATTTCGCGCTGGACGAAGACAATGTGTCGATGACGACCCGGTTGCAGAACGGCAAGACCCGGTTTCTGCCGTTCAACCGTGGTCGCGACGGCGGTGCCGGCAACCCCGATGTGCCGGGCGAGTTCCGCATCGCCTATCTCTATAGCGACGGGCCATGGGGCGAGGCGATCTTCGCGCGCCGGGTGCTCCTCGATATCCTCGGGCGCTTCATGCACCTTGAGGCGAACGGCAAGTCCGAGGTGATGATCTTCCCCCGCTTCCAGCAACTGGACGCCGTGCGCAAGCTGATGGCCCATGCCGGCGATCATGGCGCGGGGCGGAACTATCTGATCCAGCATTCGGCGGGCTCGGGAAAATCGAACACCATCGCCTGGCTAGCGCATCACGCGATCAACCTGCACGATGCAGCTGATCAGCCCGTGTTCAACACGGCGATTGTCGTCACCGACCGAGTGGTTCTGGACCGCCAGCTTCAGGGGACGGTTGCCCAGTTCGAGCAGACGGCCGGAGTGGTCAAGAAGATCGACGGCACATCACGCGACCTAAAGGAGGCCATCGCCAAGGGTGCGCGCATCATCATTACCACGATCCAGAAGTTCTCGACCGACCATCTGAAGGAATTGTCCGGCCAAGGCACCCGCACCTTCGCGCTGATCATCGACGAGGCCCATTCCAGCCAGTCCGGGAAGTCCGCGCAGGCCATGACCGATGCGTTGACCCGCGAGGCCACATCGAGCGACGACATCGAGGACATCATCGCGGAATACCAGAAGAGCCGGGGGCCGCAGGCCAACATCAGCTTCTTCGCCTTCACGGCCACCCCGCGCAATGTCACCCTGGAACGCTTCGGCGTCGAGGGACCGGACGGGCTGCCGCACCCCTTCCACCTCTACTCGATGCGTCAGGCGATTGAAGAGGGGTTCATCCTCGACGTTCTGCAGAACTACATGACCTACAGGGCATATTATCAACTTGAGAAAGCGATCGAGGATGATCCCGAGTTGAACGGCCGGCGTGGGCAACGAAAGGTCGCGCGCTATGCCAGCCTTCATCCCACAGCGATCGGCCAGAAGGTCGAGATCATCGTGGAACATTTCCGCCGGCATGTGATGGGGGAGTTGAACGGCAAGGCAAAGGCGATGATCGTGACGCAGAGCCGCGAGCACGCGTTGCGCTATTTCTTCGGTGTCCGCGACTATATTGCCAGCAACGGCTACGGTGATCTAAAGGCGCTGGTCGCCTTTTCGGGTGATCTCAAGCACAACGGCGAAACCTACACCGAGGCTGAACTCAACAGCTTCTCGGAAACCGAGCTTCCAAGCCGCTTCGACGGTGTTCGCCCCGACGGCACGCCCTTTCCCGAGCAGTATCAGATCCTGATCGTCGCCGAAAAGTATCAGACCGGCTTCGATCAGCCGAAGCTATGCGCCATGTATCTGGACCGAAAGCTCGCGGGTCTTCAGGCCGTTCAGACGCTTTCGCGCTTGAACCGGACCATGGCCGGCAAGGAACGCACCTTCATTCTCGATTTTCAAAACAGCATCGAGGACATCCAGAACGCCTTCCGTCCCTACTACGAGCAAACGGCTCTGGAAGCGATTTCTGACCCGAACCAAGTCTATGACCTTGAGGGCCGGCTCATGAAGTTCGGCTATCTCGACAAGAACGAGATCGAGCGGTTCGCCGTGACCTTCTACAGCGGACGTCTGGACGGCTCGGATCGGGCCCAACTGGAGGGGCTGGTGCGGCAAGCGGTGGGCCGGTTCGAGGCTGACGAAGACGAGGGGCGACAAGAGGAATTTCGCCAGCTTCTGAAGAGCTTCATGCGCTTCTACAGCTTCATCGCGCAGGTGATCCGCCTGGAAGACACGGGATTAGAAAAACTCTACTCCTATGGCGCATGGCTCGCGCGGCTGCTGCCGAGCCGAGAAGTGCCGCCAGACATCGAGATTACCGAGGACATGCTGCGCCTGCAAGCGTTCAAGGTGGAACAAAAAGAGGTCGGGAGTGCCGGCCTTTCGCCGGGCGATCACGCCGCACTGAAGGCGATCAACGAATTCGGCGCAAAGCCCTATACCGAGGACGAGCAGAAGGAACTGTCCGAGATCGTCAAGGCATTCAATGACCGGCATGGCACAGCCTTCACCGAGGCAGATATCGTCCGGCACGAGCCGAGCTACCAAGCGACGATGGATGAAGAGATGACCGAGATGCTGAAGAACAACTCGGCAGATGTGGTCTATACGGCCTTTTCTCAGGCGTTTTTCCAAAGCGTTGTGCGAGGGTATCAACGCGACACGGAAATGCGCGATATCGTGTTGACCGATCCTGAAGCGCGGGATCAGCTGATCCGGTTCTTTTTCAATCGCGCGATGCGTGAGGTAAGAAAGTCCGCATAGAATGAAGCTTGTCCGAGACGCAAAAACTCTGAAGCTGAAGGCAGTCTCATCACTGAAGACCAGCATGACAGCCTTCAATAGCTTCCACGACGAAGGTCGCGTTACGACGGTGCTTCTTCATGCGCAACACGCCTGCGAAATGCTCCTGAAGGCTGTCTTGGTTCAAAACAAGCAGCCAGTGTTCGAGAAGAACAACGGAATGTCAATCGGCACGCAACTTTGACCCCCTTTCGGCGCCCAATAATGCCCCCGCTTGGTCAGCACGGGTAGCTGGCCCGATGCGGTGTAGCCTCCATACAGCGCAACCGGATCGGGCCAGCGGCGTCTCGGTCATTCCCGCGTCTTGAAGCGCCAGCTCTCGTTGCCGGTCTCGACGATGTCACAGTGATGGGTCAGTCGGTCGAGGAGCGCCGTTGTCATCTTCGCGTCTCCGAAGACGGTCGGCCATTCGCCGAAGTCGAGGTTCGTCGTCACGATGATCGAGGTGCGTTCGTAAAGGCGACTGATGAGGTGGAACAGGAGCTGGCCACCCGTCTGGGC
>NZ_JAEN01000043.1:0-8483 GCF_000518925.1 Paracoccus sp. J39
CCCAGACGGGTGGCCAGCTCCTGTTCCACCTCATCAGTCGCCTTTACGAACGCACCTCGATCATCGTGACGACGAACCTCGACTTCGGCGAATGGCCGACCGTCTTCGGAGACGCGAAGATGACAACGGCGCTCCTCGACCGACTGACCCATCACTGTGACATCGTCGAGACCGGCAACGAGAGCTGGCGCTTCAAGACGCGGGAATGACCGAGACGCCGCTGGCCCGATCCGGTTGCGCTGTATGGAGGCTACACCGCATCGGGCCAGCTACCCGTGCTGACCAAGCGGGGGCATTATTGGGCGCCGAAAGGGGGTCAAAGTTGCGTGCCGATTGACACAGTGACAGGCAAGCATGCGGGTTCGGGCGCGAAAGCGCTATGTGGCATCGGCTATTCCTTTTTCGGGGGAGCAGGCCGATTGTAAGCAATCCGGCGCAAAAAGTCTGGTTGCTTTGCCCGGTTATCCACATGAATCGCAAGGCGGGGCAAAAGCCCCTCCTCCGCATCACCCCCGAACATCCCGTAAAGCATATCCCACTTGGACAGTTGGACAGTTGGACGGGATCGTTAACGCGCTGTTACAGTATAGCCGTCACCGCAAATGTGGCAAATCCTGGGCTGTCGGGAGCTTTGTCTTGATAAAGCAGGTTGCACGACATTCAGCTTGCACCATTCGAGACTGAGGATAATCCAAACACCTTCAGGCAACCTGTATGACAAAGCAGGATAGCTGACAGAACTGCTGACTCACCCAGAGAGCGCTGGAGCCATCCCCGCGCAAAATCCGATTGACGGTCACCGGGTTGCGCAGGAATGATCCCGGGCATTCACAGACCAATCAGGGCATCCGCACCCTTCACCGTTCCGGGTCTGTCATCTCCAGCCACTGGACCAACGCCCGCCGTATCATTTCGGGCCGCGTTGGCAGGTCCGGCTCGTCGCGGCGGCGGTTGTCGATGGCTTCTATCAGTTCGCGAGGAAGCCGAAGATTGATCGCTTCTGTATCCTTTTTCGGAGGGGCCAAGGGTTTTCTCCATTCTCGATATTGACACCATGATACCGATGTGCCATATTGAGCAGGCGAAGGCAAGAGATCCTACCCTCTTGCCCCGCCCTAACCACAACGATCTTTCGAGGAGATCACTCATGGCTATTCACACGCCTATCACGGCACCTGACTTTCCGGAAGCCAACAGCGCGTTCACGCACACGCCGATCACCATCGGCTTCACCACGTTGATGCGCGACCTCGCGGATTACATTGAGGCGGAGCGCGACCTCGAGCATTGTGGCAGCTGGGATCCGGCCTGTGACGCGTGGATCCGCGACGCCGAACGGGCCCGGGTCCGCGTGCTCGACGGGATCGCCGCTCTGCGCGGAACGCCGGTCTGTCGCAGCGAGGATCTGCCGCTCCGGCGCTGTGCCGACTTGGCGCGGATGCTGATCGAAAGCGACTGCCCGGAACAGGTCCGCGACATGCTCGCCTTGCCCGACCGTTTCCCGCAGGTCTTCCGCTGTGCCGGCACTGGCCTCGTTGCAGGGCGCGTTGACCTGATGGTTGCGGCCTTCCAGCAGCATCTGCATGCCCTTGCGCGTCTCCCGGATTTCACGGGGATGGTTGAGGCGGACGATCTCGCTATCGAACCGGACGCGCCCAATCTCATGCTGGCGCCCGCAGCCTGATCGCCCCACATATCTGACGACCTGGGCGCCCATCACAGATGGGCAGCCACAGCCGCGCACCTGTCCCATTTCTTCCGCCACCGGCTCCTGGTCGCACGTCCTGCGTGCGCCCGAGGTCTGGCTTCATCTTCTCATCCTGTTTTCGGGAGGACTTCCTATGTCCACGACCATCCTGTCTTCGCACGCCCGTCGCGCCCCGCTTTCGGTCTCAGACCTGCCGCTCGTCATCCATCATGGCGAACTGCATGCCCATTGGATCGAAGCGGCGCGGAGCAAAGGCTTCGACCTGATCGCCCGCGTTCAGGATCGCTTCCGTGTCGCGCTGCGTTGTCAGACCTGTGGGGGCCTCCATGTGGCACGCCACTTCGTGCTCATGACCGCGCAGCCGCTCTGCCCGCATTGCATCGAGGCCCGCTGGCGGGCGACCGCCCTCGGCGCCGGTCTGACCTGGCTCGGCCGGGATCCCGCGCACCGTCATTACGGCCACTATGGCCTGCCCTGCGGCCACGAGGCGCGGCGCCAGTTCACTTTCGTTGAACGTGTTGCATCCGGCGCAGTTGCCCCGCGCTGCGAGACCTGCCTTGTTCATCGCGAGGAAGCCGAAGCCACCCGTTTCGGCTGGGAGCGCCTCGGCCGCGATCCAAAGGGCAATGCCTCCTATCGGCTCTATCGTCACAGCTGCGGGCACGAGCAACGTATCGCTCGCGCCAATCTGCAATGGGGCCAGTGCGACTGCGCCGGCTGCGGGCAGAGCTGGACCGCCAAGCCCAGCTACATCTACCTGCTGGATATCCGTCATCCCGGCACTCGGAGGCACTATCTTAAACTGGGATACTCGTCGCATCCCGTAAAGCGTCACAAACACCAGTTGGGACTTCCCAAAGACGCCCTTGTCGATGTGCTCCGGGTCGTGGCCATGCCCACCGGCCACGCTGCCTGCGCGATGGAGAAGGCCGCCCATGCGGAACTGCGTCGTCTCTATCCGGAAGCCCTCGTACCTCACCGGGAATTCAGTGATCTGATGAACGTGGTCAGCGAGATCTACCGGCCTGAGTCGCTTTTCATGCTCCAGGCGACCCTGGACCGGATCGAGGCAGAGATCATCAATGCGGACCGCACCCGGAGAGCTGATACTCTGTCCGCGCCACCCAAAGCTGCGGCAGGCAACAATCCGGAAGCCCCGCTCGGTGCCCCGGAAACGCCCCCACCCGGCGCATCGGCCACCCCGACTCCGGCATCCCAATCGCACCGCAAACCCCGCCCCGCTACCGTTCCGCGTGATCGCCATCCGATCCTGCGCCGCCATTGGGGACTGACCGGGTAACGCGGTCGGGTCGGGGCGTTCCGGATCACACGAGGAGACCATGTCTCTGATCCGGATGCCTCCTGCGGCAAGGAGACAGTAGCCCACCTCCTTGTCATCCGGAAGCCACGCGGCGCCGAAGCAATACCGAGTTTTCTGGAGGTTTCTATCCCGGAGTCCGGATCCGACCAGGCCAGCCACTCCTGAAGCCGGAAGGCTTCCGGATCTCCGTGCGCGCTCGGCCCACATCGCCACCGCATTCCGCCCCCTGCGGGACCGCGCCCCTCTGCAACCGACCCTGTCGCCATCCGCAATGCCGGACGGCTCACCCTCTTCATACCCGGAGTCCTGCCATGACCCAGACAATCTCCATCCCGTCCAGCAATCCGAACTCCGAATCCGGAACCCGTCATCCCGCACCCTGGGCTCCCCTCGCGCGTCATGCCATCCGTCGCCTGCAGGCTGATCTCGCGCAAAAGCTGACCCCCGCGTGGGATCCGGCGCTCGACCCGGAGGACATGGATCTGCCCGAACTCCTGGAGGCCGCGATGCAGGCACCGGGCTCCTCGGCGATCGATGCGCTGAACTCCAGCTCATCCGCGCAAAATGTTTCGCCCGAAGAGTTCGATGCGATCGCGGACGCCGGCGGCGATCCCACGGCCACCGCAAGCAATGGGTCATCGCAGCCGCGCATCCGCCTGCCCGCCAGTAAACTCATCCCGCTTCTCCGCCTCGTGGCGACGATCGACGCCGTCCGGGACCGCGACGCGATGTTGGCACCTGGCGCGATCACCGTCATCACCGGCGTTCCCGACGACATGCTCGACCAGTTGAAGAAGTTGTTGACCCATATCCTTCCGGCCAATTGGTCGGTGGCAACCTCGCTCAAATATGGCACTCAGAGCCAGGACTGTCTGATCACGCTCAGCCCAGACGTCTCAGACGGCAAGATCTCACGCTATGCACAGACCGCTTTCGAGCGAGACCTTGTCGTGGCGATCGACCGCCAGGCCCCGCTCCTGGTGCTGCTGCCGATGGCCGCCGCTGCCACTGCACCCACGGTCCTTGCCAATCCGCTTGTCTCTCGGAAAGCGTTCGCGCCCCTCGATAGCGAGATCCTGATCATGGCGCTTCGTGCGACACACAGCGCCACTGGCCGCATCGACGAGGCGGCGGTCCGCGCTGCGCTGCCCAATGACGCAACGCTCGCCGAACTGGACGCGCTCGCGCTGACCCTGGCGATGCGGGCGCCGGTGGCGAAGGCGGTGGCCGAACAGATCGCGGCCATGACCACTGGCCCGCAACGATCTGCGGCCGACGGTCCCTGGCTCGAGGACATTCACGGCGATACGCCTGCGCTCCGCGCCGCGCGCCAGATCGTGCGCGACCTGCGTATGTGGAAGAAAGGCGAGATCGGCTGGGCCGACCTGACCCGCACGCTGCTGCTTTATGGCCCGCCCGGCACCGGCAAGAGCTGGATCGCCCGGGCCATGGGCAACAGCGCGGGCTTTTCGGTCGTCAGCGGCACCTTCGGTGAATGGCAGGCCGCAGGCCATCTCGGCGACATGCTGCGCGAGATGCGGCGGACGTTTCGCGAGGCGCGTGCCAAAACACCAACCGTGTTGATCATCGACGAGATCGATGCTGTCGGCTCGCGCGAAGATCCGGAGCAACACAACCGCAGCTATCGCACACAGGTGATCAATGCGTTCCTGGCAGAAATGGATGCCATCGCCCGGGAAGAAGGCGTCATCGTCATCGGCACCTGCAATCACCCGCAGTTCATCGATCCGGCGGTTTTGCGCGCAGGTCGTTTCGACATGAAGGTCGCCCTGCCGCTGCCGGATGCCGATACTCTCTTCGGCGTGCTGCGCCACTGCCTGCCGGACTGGCGGGAAGCCGATCTGCGCGATCTCGCGGCCCGTGCCGTCGGCTGCTCCGCTGCGGATGTCGACGCCGCCATCCGGAAGACGCGGGCAATGGCCCGGGGGCAAAAGCGAAACATGTCTCTCGATGACCTACGCAAAGTGTTCCGCATCATGCATGATCCGGCGATCGACCGTCGCGTGGCCTTGCATGAATGCGGCCATGCCATCGTATGTGCGGCGCTGGATCTGGGCCCCGTGCGACGGGTTTACCTGGACCGTGACGGCGGCGGGGGGACCGTGTTCGACACCACCGCCAGACACGGCATCCTCTCCGATATGCAAGATCGCCTGGCCCAGCTTCTTGCCGGCCGCGCCGCCGAACGTTTGGTGCTGGGCGATGTCTCGGCCGGTGCCGGCGGCAGCGCCGACTCCGATCTGGCACAGGCGACGATGATCGCGACGTCGATCCAGACACGCTACGGGCTTGGCGCCCACGGCCCGGTCTGGACCGCCGATCCCGAGACCTTGATCGCGCTGGACCCTGACGTGCTGTTCCGCGTGAGGCGCGAACTCGAAACGGCCGAGAAGCGCGCCGCGCAGATCCTGACCATCCACCGCAATCTGCTCGAGGAGATGGCCGAAGCGCTGATGGCATCGCGCGACATGGATCGCGCCGAAGTGCAGGACTGGCTCGCGCGCCTGCGCCATGCGGCGCCGGGCGAAGACCATGACGCGCGCTCTGCGCAGCAACCGCAATAGAGACAGAGAGGTGGCGCCCGCCCCACGCGATCACGCGCGCCATAGAACCACGTTCCCCCGCAAACATAAGACAAAAAATCAAGGAGAGCGGCAACGCCGCCAATCAAAAAGCCAAAAACCAGAAACGGCGCTTCCTGCGGCGGGCTCTGCCCGCCGCCCACATCATTCCACGGGATAAAAAAGAAAGAACGCAAAGACCAGGAACCAAAAAATCAAAAGACCCGGGTAATACATCCGACGCTTTGGCAAGGTTGCAGCAGGAGCGAGAAGGACAGCGGCGCCTGAAGTGCTGTCCTTTGGCAGGGTGCGCTGGCAGGCATCGTCGTCCCGCCAGCGCGCCCTAAAATCCGGATAATTCGCGCCTGGTGTTCGGTCGCGTCCCGGCTCTCTCCGCGTTCGACCCCAGATGGGACAGTTCGCCCCCGTGGCGGGCTCCTGCCATCTCCAGCTCACCCCTCTTGAGAGGGAGATTTCCGTATTTTCAACCGGTTATCCACATTCATGCGACCCGAGACCTGTGTTTTCAGCTTAGAGAGCCGTTCCCATGCCCTATGATCATCTGAACAGCAGCGGGCTTATCCCCGTCCAGGATCATCATCAGCGAACGCCGACGGGCCATGCCCCGCGGCGCAGGGAGCAACTCGGCCCATGGCACGAGACCGGAGAGATATTGCCGACAGGGAGGATGCCGCGCGGACGGCGGATTCCGTTTCGGCACCTCCGGCCGACAAAGCCCTTGCCGGGACTCGGCAAGCCGCGCAGCATCGGGACCAACTGCTCGCCCTCGTCCGGGCGCTCGCCCGCGATGCCGCCCGCGCCGATCACGTCGCCGAACGCGGCGCCCCTGACGATTGACCTGCCACTCCGCACGGAGATCCGCCCATGACCCTGCGCGCCGTCATCTACGCCCGCTATTCCTCCGACCTGCAATCGGCCTCGTCGATCGAGGACCAGTTTCGGCTCTGCCGCGAGCGCGCCACCCGCGCCGGCTGGCAGATCGTGGGCAGCTACGAGGATGCCGCCACCTCCGGCGCCTCGCTGATGCGCCCCGGCATCCAGCGCCTGCAGCAGGATGCCCGCGAGCGGCGCTTCGACATCGTGATCTCCGAAGCCCTCGACCGCCTCAGCCGCAACCAGGCCGATATCGCGGCGCTTTACCAGAACCTGACCTTCGCCGGCACCGCCATCGAGACCCTGGCCGAGGGCCGCATCGACGAGATGCATATCGGCCTCAAGGGCACGATGAACGCGCTGTTCCTGAAGGACCTCGCCGCCAAGACCCGGCGCGGATTGCGCGGCCGCGTCGAGGCCGGCAAATCCGGCGGCGGCAACGCCTATGGCTATACGGTCCTGCGCCACATGGGCGAGGACGGCGAGATCAGGCGCGGCGACCGGCAGATCAATGAGGACGAGGCCGCCATCGTGCGGCGGATCTTCACCGCCTATGCCGATGGGATGTCGCCGAACCGGATTGCCGACCAGTTGAACCGCGAGGGCATCCCCGGCCCGCGCGCGGGCAAGTGGGACAAATCCACCATCCACGGCAATCCCAAGCGCGGCACCGGCGTGCTCAACAACGAGATTTATGTTGGGCGTTTGGTGTGGAACCGGCAGAGCTTCGTCAAGGACCCCGCTACCGGCAAGCGCCAGGCCCGACCGAACCCGGAATCCGAATGGATCGTCACCGAAGTGCCGGAACTGCGCATCATCGACCAAACGCTGTGGGACCGGATCAAGACCTGCCAGGAGGGCCGCAAGATCGAGCAGACCGACAAGGAAGCCTGGGAACGGCGCAAGCCGCGCTTCCTGCTCACCGGCCTCGTCAAATGCGGCTGCTGTGGCGGCGGCTTCTCGACCGTGGGCAAGGACCGTTTCGGCTGCTCGAACTCGCGCAACAAAGGCACCTCGGTCTGCACCAACCGCACCGGCATCACCCGTCAGGAGCTGGAGGGTCGGATCCTGACCATCCTCTCGGACCGGCTGATGGACCCGGAACTGGTGAAGATCTTCGCCGAGGAATACATCGCCGAACGCAACCGCCTCGCCGCCAGCCATGTCGATGACCGGGCCGTCAACGAGAAGGAACTGGCCAAGGTTATCAAGGAACAGGACGCGCTGGTCAACGCGCTCCTCTCCGGCCTGCCGCCCGAGCGGATCAAGGCGAAGATGGAGCAACTCGAGGCCCGGCAGAAGCAGATCGAGAAAGACCTCGCCACCGCCCCTGCCCCGAACACAGCCGTGCGGATCCACCCGAAGATGGCCGACACCTATCACGACCGCATCCACGCGATGATCGCCGCCCTTTCCGAGCCGGATCACGAATCTGAAGCCCGCGAAGCGATCCGGGGCCTGATCGAGAAGATCGTGGCGACGCCGGTGCCGACCAAGGGCAAGCGGATGGCGCTCGAACTGACGCTGCACGGCGATCTGGCGGGCATTCTGGCGCTGAGCTTGGATGCGGGCCAGTTGTCCGGACAACAAAAAACCTCCTTGCTACAGGAGGTTGAAGAAAGTGCAGGATTTCTGGTTGCGGGGGCAGGATTTGAACCTGCGGCCTTCAGGTTATGAGCCTGACGAGCTACCGGGCTGCTCTACCCCGCGGCATTTTTTGCGGATCGTTCTGATACGCACTGCTTCGTTCTTGAGAGACGGATCGCTTCTTTTCAGGTCTGGCGGTGACCTACTCTCCCACGTCTTTTGACGCAGTACCATTGGCGCGACGGCACTTAACGGCCGAGTTCGGGATGGGATCGGGTGTTTTGCTCGTGCTTTGGCCACCAGACCGGAAAAGGAGCGATCGGCGTTTTCCGGTTCTTCTGGGAACCTGGAAAGACATTGTCCAAGGATGCTTTTGGAAGAAGGTCTGTCT
>NZ_JAEN01000044.1:0-8109 GCF_000518925.1 Paracoccus sp. J39
CTTTGCGACCGGCTCAGGGCCGAGGGGCACGAGCCGATGATCGCCGCCCGCACCGGGCTGCTGCTCGACCCGTATTTCTCGGGCTCGAAGCTGAAATGGCTCCTGGACAATATCGACGGCGCCCGCGATCGCGCCCGGCGCGGCGAGCTCGCCTTCGGCACCGTGGACAGCTGGCTGATCTGGAACCTGACCGGGGGCCGCACCCATGCCACCGACGCCACCAATGCCGCCCGCACCCTGCTTTTCAACATCGCCGAGAACCGCTGGGACGAGGATATCTGCGCGCTTTTCGACATCCCAATGCAGCTTCTGCCCGAGGTCAGGGATTGCGCCGCCGATTACGGCGCCACGCGGGCCGACCTGTTCGGGCGCGAGATCCCGATCCTCGGCGTCGCCGGCGACCAGCAGGCGGCGACGGTGGGCCAGGCCTGTTTCGCGCCCGGGATGATGAAAGCGACCTATGGCACCGGCTGCTTCGCGCTGCTGAACACCGGGGAGGAGATGGTGGCCTCGAAGAACCGGCTGCTGACCACCATCGCCTACCGGCTGGGGGGCCGGACGAGCTATGCGCTGGAGGGCTCGATCTTCGTGGCCGGGGCGGTGGTGCAATGGCTGCGCGACGGGCTGGGGATCATCCGTTCGGCGGCCGAGACGCAGGGTCTGGCCGAGGCGGCGGATCCGGGGCAGGAGCTGGTCCTGGTGCCGGCCTTCACCGGGCTGGGGGCGCCCTATTGGCGGCCGGACTGCCGGGGCGCGGTGTTCGGGCTGACGCGGAACTCGGGTCCGGCGGAGCTGGCGCGGGCGGCGCTGGAGAGCGTGGGCTTCCAGACCCGCGACCTGTGGGAGGCGATGCGGGCGGACTGGCCGGGCGCCGCTGCGGGGGTGCTGCGGGTGGATGGCGGCATGGCGGCGAGCGACTGGACGATGCGGTTCCTGGCCGACATCCTGGGCGCGCCGGTGGACCGTCCGCGGGTGACCGAGACGACGGCGCTTGGCGCGGGCTATCTGGCGGGGCTGCAGGCGGGCCTGTGCCCGCCGCCCGAGGATTTCGCCCGCGCCTGGGCCTTGGAGCGCCGCTTCGAGCCCGCCATGGCCGAGGGCGAGCGCGAGGCCCGATACGCAAGGTGGAAAAGCGCCGTGGAAGCGACGATGGGGGCGGCATGAGCGGGGACGGCATGAGCGGGTTTTCCTTTGCCCTGCCGGGCCGGGTGATCTTCGGCCGCGGCCAGGCGCAGAACGCCCCGGCGATGATCCGGGCCCATGGATCGCGCGGCGTGCTGGTGCATGGCGCGAATCCGGCCCGCGCCGGCTGGCTGCTCGACGGGCTGCGCGAGGCGGGGGCCGAGGTGCTGGCCGTCGCCTGCGGGGCCGAGCCGAGCTTGCCGATGCTGGAGGCGGCGCTGGCGCAGGCCAAGGGCTTCGGCGCCGATTGGGTGGCGGCGCTTGGCGGCGGCGCGGCGCTGGATCTGGGCAAGGCCCTGGCGGCGCTGATCCCGGCGCCGGGCGGGATCATGGACCATCTGGAGGTCGTCGGCCGCGGCCTGCCGCTGGCCGCGCCGCCCCTGCCCTATGTCGCTTTGCCGACCACCGCCGGCACCGGGGCCGAGGCGACGCGGAACGCGGTGATTGGCCTGCCCGAGCATGGCCGCAAGGTCTCGATCCGCGACGAAAGGATGCTGCCGCGGCTTGCCATCGTCGACCCGGCGCTGACCGACCATTGCCCGCGCGCGGTGACGCTGGCATCGGGTCTCGACGCGCTGGCGCAGGTGATCGAGCCCTATGTCTCGGTCCGCGCCACGCCCTTCACCGATGTGTTGACCCGTCCGGCCATCGGGCCGGGATTGCGCGCGCTGCTGCGGCTGATGCAGGCCGAGGATGCGCAGGCGCGCGACCGCATGGCCTGGGTCAGCCTGTCCGGCGGCATCGCCCTGGCCAATGGCGGGCTTGGCGCGGTGCATGGGCTGGCCGGTGTGATCGGCGGTGTGACGCCCGCCGCCCATGGCGCGGTCTGCGGCGCGCTGCTGGGCCCGGTGCTGGAGATGAACCGCGCCCATGCCCCCGAGCCCGCCCGCATCCGCGAGGTCTGCGCCGAGATCGCTGCCGTGCTGGGCTGCGACGAGGCCGCTGCGCCGCAGGCCCTGGCCCGCTGGGCGCGCGAGGCCGGCCTGCCGGGCCTGCAAGCGCAAGGCCTGGACCCGGCGCGGCACGAGGCGGTGGCCGAGGCGTCGCTGGCCAGTTCCTCGATGAAGGGCAATCCCTTCCCGGCCACGGTCGCGCAGCTTTGCGAGGTCCTGCGCAAGGCAGGCTGATGGACGACACCCGGCTGCTCTTTCAGGCGCGCTATCCCGCCACGCTGGCGCGGCTTGCGCGCGAGCTGACCTGCGCCCAGGCCGAGATCTGGAGCTTCGACGACGCGCCGACCCGCCGCGCGGCCGAGGCGGCGCTGGCGCTGCGCGGGGTGCGGGCGCATTGCCGCTCGGCCTACAAGCCGCTCTTGCACGCCTTCCTGGAAGAGATCGAGACCGCCGGCCTGGCCGAGGCGCGGATCCTCTGCCCGCGCCATCCCGAAGCCGCACCGGGCCGCTTCCTGCTGGAGGCCTATCCGCTGCCGGCACTGTTCCCCCTGACCGAATTCGACCTGCAGGAGGGGCCGGACAGCACCGCCATGCCGGCCTATCGCCTGAGCCTCGGCTATGTCTCGGGCATGCGGCGCGAGATGACGGTGCTGGCGCCCAACCGCCTGCATCGCGACCACGCCATGCAGCCGGCGCTGTCGCCCTGCGGCTGGCTGATCCGGGACGGGCAGGGCGAGAAGCTGCTGACCGACTACGAGACGCTGTATCGCGATGCCATGCGCGCCGTCGCCGCCGCGCCCTGGCAGAAGGCGCCGTTCTTTCAGGAGCTGGAGATCTCGGCCACGCTGCCGGTCCGCGACCGGGCGCTGGGCTGGGGCGACGAGGCGGTGTCGCTGGTCGAGGCGCTGCACGAGGACCTGTATTTCTCGCTCATCGAGCATTTCCGGCACCGCTTGGGCCGACCCCCCGGCGATCGCGGCCTGCGTCCCGGCCAGATCGTGCCGCGCATCCGCCAGGGAGAGGGGCACAGCCTGCGCATCGAGACCCGCCCTTGGGGCCGCAGCGCCGAGGAGGGCGGTTGCCAGCCGCTCGACCGGGCGCGCGAGGCGCTGTCGCCGCAGCAGATCGCCGCCGAGCTGGCGCGCCTGCCGGGCCGGCCCTTTCATGCCCGCTCGGTCGCCGGGCGGGTGATCGAGGGGCGCTACCTGCCGGGGCGCGACCGGGCGGTGATGATCTCGGCCGGGCAGCATGCCAACGAGGTCTCGGGCCCCGTGGGCGCCCTGCGCGCCGCGCAGGAGCTTGCCGGGCGCGAAGGGGCGCATTTCGCGCTTTGCCCGCTGGAGAATCCCGACGGCTATGCGCTGCGCCAGCGGCTTGCCCGCGACAATCCGCGCCACATGCTGCATGCCGCGCGCTATACGGCGCTGGGCGACGACCTGGAATATCGCCAGGGCCCGCCCGATGCCGAGCGCGCGCTGCGCGACCAGGCCTATTGCCTGTCGGCGGCGCTGCTGCATGTCAGCCTGCACGGCTATCCGGCGCATGAATGGACCCGGCCGCTCAGCGGCTATGTGCCGCGCGGCTTCGAAGGCTGGACCCTGCCGCGTGGCTTCTTCCTGATCCTGCGCCATCATCCCGGCTGGGGCGCCGCCGCCGCGCGGCTGGCCGAGGCGGTGATCGCCCGGCTGCGCCAGGTGCCGGGCCTGGCCGAACGCAACGCCGCGCAGCTGGCGCTGGCGCGGCGGCATGGCGTGCTGCCGGAGGCGCCGCAGGGCTTCATCCGCCTCCTGACCGAGGACCGGCGGGCGCCCGTGCCGCTGATGCTGATCACCGAATGCCCGGACCAGTCGCTGCTGGGCGACGGCTTCGTCGCCGCGCACGAGGCGCAGCGCGCCGCCGTGATCGCCGCCTATGAAGCGTTCCAGCAGCTGGATCTGGGCGACCGCCCGCTCGTCTGACGGTTGTATTTCCTCCGGGACAAATTAGGCAAATCGGCTTACCATCCTGAAGCAGAACGATTCCTTGCGACGGCACACCCTGGGGGACAGGATGGACGAACGGATTACGGGCGAGGTGCGGTTCGCGGTCGTGCTTTACGGCGGCGTTTCGCTGGCGATCTACATGAACGGCATCGCGCAGGAACTCTTGCGCATGGTGCGCGGCAGCTCGGCCCTGCCCGAGGACGCGCTGGACGAGGGCGAGAAGATCTATCGCCGGCTGTCGCGGGAACTGGCGCGGCCCGGCGAGGGGCGCAGGCGCTTCGTCATCGACATCATCTCGGGCACATCGGCGGGCGGCATCAACGGCGTGGCGCTGGCCAAGGCGCTGGTCGTGGGGGCAAGCAACATCGACGTGCTGCGCGACGCCTGGACGAACGAGGCCGATATCGGCAAGCTGCTCAACGACCGCAGCGGCCTTTCCGGCAAGCTGCAGCCGGTCGAGTCGCTGCTGGACGGCGGCCATATGTTCAGGATGCTGCACGACACGCTTGGCCGGCTGACCGGCGACGGCAAGGCGCTGACCGAGTCGATGGACCTGTTCGTCACCGCCACGGACCTGCAGGGGCGCTATGCGCCGATCCACCTGACCGGGGCGCGGCTGGATGAACGGGTGCATCGCAGCGTGTTCCACTTTGCCTTTGACGGTTCGGACAAGGAGGTGCGGCGCAACGATTTCGCCCCCGGCAACGAGGCCATGCTGGCCTTTGCCGCGCGCTGCACCTCGTCCTTTCCGGTGGCCTTTCCGCCGATGCGCTATGCGGACATGCCGGCCTCGGCGCAGGACCCGGGGCATCGGCGCTTCTTCGGCCATGATCCGGATTATTCCGGCCGGCTGTTCGCCGATGGCGGCTATCTGGACAACCGGCCCTTCAGCCATGCGATCGAGCTGATCCCCTTTCGGCCGACCACTCTGCCGGGCGCGCGCAAGCTGCTGTTCATCGACCCCTTTCCCGATGCCGGGCCGCAGCCCGACCGGCCGTCCGGACGGGTGGATTTCCTGCAGAACGCCCGGCTGGCGCTGACCGGCCTGCCGCGCTACGAGGTGATCCGCGACGATATCCGCGCCGTCGCCCGCATGAACCGGCGGCTGGAACGGCTGGGCACGCTGCAGGCGCGCTGGCGCCGGGATCAGGAACGGGTCGAGGCCGCCGGACGGGTGATGCGCCAGAAGCGCAAGCCGGACGATCTGGACCAGATGGATCTGGCCGACCTGATGACCGGCGAGCATGAATATCCGCAGAACTATCCACTCTATCACCACCTGCGGGTCTATGGCACGACCGACAGGCTGACGGAAATCGTGGCGGGGCTGGCGGGCCACGAGCCGGAATCGGACGTGGCGCTGTATCTGCGCCAGATCCTGCGCGCCTGGCGCGACGCGAATTTCAGCGCCTATCGCGACGGGTCGCGCGAGACCGAGAACGCCTTCCTGTCGCGCCACGACCTGGATTTCCGGCTGCGCCGCCTGATCCATCTGCGCGCCCATGTCGACGAGGCGCTGGACCGGCGCAAGCGCATCGAGGGCGACGAGGTCGCCCGCGGCATGCCGCCCGCGCAGCTGGTGCGGCTGCGCGAAAAGATCGAGGCGGAGCTGGCCGGGCTGCGCCGGCTGGGCAATCGCGACAGCAGCCAGGCGCGGGCGCTGCTGAGCGATGCCGAGATCGCGCGGCTGGAGCAGCTGATCTCGGCCGAATACAGCGCGGTGATGCGGCTCGCCACCCTGGACCAGCGTTACGACAGGGCGCGCGAGATCTATCTCCAGACCCAGATCAGGCCGCTGGTGGACAAGGCGCTGGCCGGGCTGGGCCGGGACATGCGCGCGGCCTTCGACGCCAGCAGCGCCGCCATGCGCGCCGAACTGGCCGCGCCCGCGCTGCAGCCGCTTCTGGATGTCTATGACGATTTCCACTGGCACGACGTCTTGACCTATCCCTTCCTCGAAGGCTCGGAGCTGCAGGAGCACGCGCAGGTCGAGGTGTTCCGCATCAGCCCCGCCGACAGTGGGCTGAACCCGCGCCCCGACAAGCTGGCGGGGATCGCGGTCGGCGCCTTCGGCGGCTTCCTGAACCGCGATTGGCGCGAGCATGACATCCTCTGGGGCCGCCTCGACGGCGCCGAGCGCATCGTCGCCGCGCTGATGTCCGACCGTCCCGAGGCCGAGCGCAAGGCCTGGATCGACGAATTGCAGGGCCGGATCCTGGCCGAGGAATATGGCGAGCCCGCCGGGCAGACGCGCCGGCTGGCGCTGCTGAAGGCCAAGCTGAGCGATGCCCGGATCGACGAGGACGCCTTCGAGGACACCGCCGCCCGGGCGCTGGGGGTCAAGGATGCCGCCGCGCTGGATCTCGGCCGCTTCGGGGCGCATTACAAGGACCTCAAGCCCATCGGCCCGCGCCCGCGCGACATTGCCGCCTGGGGCAGCCGCAGCATGGCGATCCTGTCGCGCATGATCGACGATCTGCCCGATGACGGCATCCTGCGCATCCTGGGCACGCGGGGGGCGACGGCGCTGCGGGCCGGGGGCGGGCTGGTCTCGGCCCTGACGCGCTTCGCCTTGCCGGGCAGCTACCAGCGCATGATGGCCGACCGCTTCCTGCTTCTCGCCATGCTGGCCGGCCTGCTGGTGCTGCTGCTCTCGCCCTGGCTGGGCGCAGGCGCGGCCGGGATCGGCATCGCGCTGGCCGGTGCCGCGGCCTGGGCCTGGCTGGTGGTCTACAGTTTCGGGCGCTGGCTGCGCGGCCGCAAGCGGGCCTTTGCGCTGCTGCGCGGCCTGCTGTTCCTTGCCGCGCTGGCGTTGATGGTCCTGGGCGTGGTCGCTGTCGCAAACTATCTGTCCGGCTGACGCAGCCCGCGCGCGCGCTCGTCGCAAAACGACACCGGCCTGTCGCAATACGGCCGGACCCTTGCGGCTTGCGGTTGGAAAAAGACGGCAACGGGAATAGAGGCGAACCGGAGCGGGCAGGCGCGTCGATCTGGGCTTGCACATGCCGGCGCCTGCGCTATCCGCGAGCGGGGCGGGCGGCCGACGCCATCCGCAACACGGTGCGGAACGCAAAGGAGATTGGGCGAATGGGAGCAGCGATCATCGACGGCAAGGCTTTTGCGGCCGGGGTTCGGGCGCGGGTTGCCGGGCATGTGGGGCGGCTGCAGGCCGCGCACGGGGTGGTGCCGGGCCTGGCGGTGGTGCTGGTGGGCGAGGATCCGGCCAGCCAGGTCTATGTCAGGAACAAGGGCATCCAGACCCGCGAGGCCGGCATGGCGAGCTTCGAGCACAAGCTGCCGGCCGAGACCGCGCAGGCGGATCTGCTGGCGCTGATCGAAGGGCTGAATGCCGATCCGGCGGTGCACGGCATCTTGGTGCAGCTGCCGCTGCCCGCGCATATGGACGCCGATGCGGTGATCAACGCCATCGATCCCGCGAAGGACGTGGACGGGTTCCATATCTCGAATGTCGGGCTGCTGGGGACCGGGCAGAAGAGCATGGTGCCCTGCACGCCCCTGGGCTGCCTGATGCTGCTCCGCGACCGGCTGGGCGATCTTTCCGGGCTGAACGCGGTGGTGGTGGGGCGCTCGAACATCGTCGGCAAGCCGATGGCGCAGCTGCTGCTGGGCGACAGTTGCACGGTGACCATCGCGCATTCGCGCACGAAGGACCTGGCCGGCCTGTGCCGGACGGCCGACATCCTGGTCGCGGCGGTGGGCCGGCCGCGGATGATCCGCGGCGACTGGATCAGGCCGGGGGCGACGGTGATCGACGTGGGCATCAACCGCATCGCGGAGGAGGGCCGCTCGCGCCTGGTCGGCGACGTGGATTTCGAGGCCGCCGCGCAGGTCGCCGGCGCCATCACCCCGGTGCCGGGGGGCGTCGGGCCGATGACCATCGCCTGCCTGCTGGCGAATACGCTGACCGCCTGCTGCCGGGCCAATGGCTGGCCCGAGCCCGAGGGCCTGACCGCCTGAGCGCGCCGCCGGACCGGGGCGCTGCCCCGGACCCCGGGATATTTGCACAAGAAAGAAATCAGGGCCTTTGCCCT
>NZ_JAEN01000046.1:0-3266 GCF_000518925.1 Paracoccus sp. J39
GCCATCGAGGGCATCATCGAGGAGGGCGAGGAGGTCCTGGCGGCCTTCAAGGGCGCCCCGGCGCTGGATGCCGGGCTGATCGCCGCCGCCCAGGCGGTGGAGCATTACGAGATCGCCCGCTACGGCACGCTGCGGCAATGGGCGCGGCAGCTGGGGCTGAAGGAGGCGGCGGCGCTTCTGGAGCAGACGCTGGAGGAGGAATCGCAGACCGACGAACTGCTGACCGAGATCGCCGAGAGCGAGGCCAACCGCGACGCGGTCGAGCCGGCCTGAGGCGGGCCTCCGGCCGCCCGGTTCTGCGGCGGCCGGCGCGGCCTCCGGCGGGGCGGCAAGGCAGGCATCGGTGCCCGGAAACGCATGCCCGCCGCAGGCGGGGTGCGCAGGATGGCCGCGGCATGAGGCGTCCCCCTCCGGGGGAACATCCCGGGCAGGAGGGCGGCCAGGACCGGAGGGGAGTGGCCCAGGCCCGGTCCTGAAGCGGGAGCTGAGGGCCTCCAGGCTCGGCCGCGGCGCGACGCCCCCTTGGGCCGGCAAGCCCGAGCCGGAGGGCGGCGGCACCGGCGCGGAGGCAAAGGCGGCGGGGGAAGCGGAAGGCCGCAAGCGCAGGAGGGCGGGGCGCGCCGGCGGCCCTCCGGCAAGGCGGGGCCACAAGGCCGAACGCACGAGGCCGAACGCACGAGGCCGAACGCGCAAGGCCGAACGCACAGGGCCGAACGCGCAAGGCCGAACGCACGGCCGGACCCGTCGGCCGGCATCATTCGCCCCGCCCTGCTCGGCCGCGCCTCGATCGGCCCTCTCGAACGCTCCACCTCATTCTGGCCGGCCTCGTTCTGGCCGCCTCGTTCGGGGCGCCTCAATCGGGCCGCGGCCGCCGCCGGCCTGCCGGCCCGCCGCTCCGGGTCCTCCGGATGCGGCCGGGCGGCGGCGTGGCGGCCGCGCCCCGACCCCGGCAGGGCCGGCGCCCGCCGCGGCCCCGAGGGGCGCGCGCGGCCGGCGGAACCGCCCGGCGCGGCGCGCCTGCCCCCGGGCCGCGGACCGGCGGCGCGCGAGGGGAACTTCCGCAGGGCGTGCCGGCTGCCTCCGGGAAGGCGGGAAACCGCCCGGCCGGGCAAATGTTCCAGGCCCCCAATGCTCCAGGCCCGTCTTCCCCGCATATGTTCCCGCGCCGGTTCCCCGCCCGTCCTTCCGGCGAGCCGCCCGGCCCTGGCCATGACCATGGTCCCGGCGCAGGCACCCGGGGCCCGGGGTCGGGTCAGAGCGCCGGCTCCAGCACCCGTCGCAGCATCGAACGCGCCCGGTTCACCCGGCTCTTGATGGTGCCGATGTCGCAGTCGAGGATGCGGGCGGCGTCGAGATAGGTCTCGCCGAGCGCGCCGACCAGGATGATCGCCTCGCGGTAATGCCGCGGCATCTCGCGCAGCGCCGCCTGCAGCTCGGTCGCCTGCAGGTGCCATTCCTGCCCGGGCCTGACCTGCGCCAGCAGCGAGGCGCAATCCGCCGCCCCGGTGCGCTCGCGCGCGGCCTTCTGGCAATTGGTCAGGAAGCGGTTGCGCATGATGGTGAACAGCCAGGCGCGCATGTTGGTGCCGGGCCGGTAGCGATGGGCGTTCTCGATGGCGCGCAGCAGGGTCTCCTGGACCAGGTCCTCGGCATCGGGGACCGACCTGCACAGGGCGCGCGAATAGGCCCGGAGGGCTGGGATATGTCCGAGTATGTCGTCCGACATGACGGTCCTTCGCGATCCTCGAGGTGGCGACGCCGAGTCAATGCCGGGACGGGGGGATGGTTCCGCGCGAAAGCGCGGCCGGGCGGAAAGCGGCCGGGGCTAGCGGGCGCCGCCGCCCTTGCCGGGACCGCCGCCATCGCCGGGGCCATTGCCAGGGCCCTTGCCGGGGCCGGCGCGGCGGTGGCGGGCGTCCTCGAGCGCCGTCTCGAGCCGCCTGGCCAGTTCGCGCAGCCGCGGCGAGACCGGCTCCTTCTCGGTCTGCGCCAGCAGGTCGGCCAGGGCCCTGTCCAGTTCGGGGTCCGGCTCGGGATCGACGGCGGGGCCGCCTTCAGCGTTGGCCATCGGGGTCTCCATCTTCCAGGCGAGTTGACATATCTTAATCGATCGTCGCCGCTTGGCGACCCTCTGCAACCTGCATATTCCGGCAGTGTTGCAGAACGGGACGCGCCCTCCCGCTCACATTCGGGCGATGCGGGCGGGGCGCCGCCGGGGGCCTGGCACTCCGGGGGCCTTGCGTTCCAAGGACTTGTGGCGGCTTGCGGCGGCTTGCGGCGGCTTGCGGCGGGTGGCCCCGGCGGCCCCCGTTCCTTTCCCTGCCTTCCGGCCCCTGCCGTCGCCGCGGCGGCCTGGGCCGGGGCGGGAACATTTGCGCCCCCTGCCGGTTCATCGGCCCCACAGCATGGAGGGGCATCAGATGGAGGCATCACATGGCGCGTGAGACGGAGACCTCCGGCAGCAGGCGCCGGCAGGAGGGCGGGCAGGAGGGCGGGCCGGAGGATCGGGCCCGGACGCAATCGGGGCCGCAATCGGGCGCGCAATCGGGCCAGGACCAGGCGGATCAGGAGCAGCCGGACCAGGACCAGCCGGACCAGGATCAGGAGCAAGATCAGGATCAGGCGGATGGCCGGGGCGACGGCTTCGCCGCGCTGCGCGGCCATCACAAGGCCCTGCGCGCGCTTCTGGGCGAATGCGCCGGGGTGGCCGATGCCGAAAAGGCCGAAGCCGTGCTGCCGCGCCTGGCCGAGGCCTGGGCGCGGCATGCCGGGGCGCATCGGCTGCTCTACGACGCCGCCGCCGAGGCGGGGCTGCAGGAATTCCCGCTGCTGACCGAGAACGCCGTCGAGGCGGATCTGGTGTCGTTCCTGCTCGGCCGGGCCGGGCGGGACCTGGACGGGCCGCTGGCGCTGGCCGGGCTGCGCGTCGCGGCCCGGATGATCGGCGGGATCGTCGAACGCGAGGAGAAGCCGCGCAGCGGCCTTCTTGCCAAGGCCAAGGCCGCGGGGGTGGAGCCCGCGGCCCTGGGCAGGCGCATCCGCGCCTGCATGACGGCGCTGTCCGGGCAGGACGGCGCGGCGACGCCGCAACCGCGGCACCTTACGGCAAATCAGGAGGATATCATGCCGAGGAATTCGAACATGCCCGAGCGCGACGAGCGCGGCCGCTTCGTCAGCGACGACGACGACCGCCATGGCTCGCGCGGGCGGGGCGCGTCGGGCCGGGGCGACGACGACCGCGAGCGCGACAGCCGCGGCCGCTTCGT
>NZ_JAEN01000047.1:0-2470 GCF_000518925.1 Paracoccus sp. J39
TGTGAACCGGCGTGCAAAATTGACCCCGTAACGGGGTAATCGGCTTCCCAAAATGACCCCCCTTACGCTGATGGTCATGATGCCTCCGAGGCTATCGGGGGGCACAGTGTGGGATGCTGGTTGTGGAGACGATTGCGAAGATCCGCCGGGCGTATTTCCAGGACAAGAAGTCGATCAAGCATATCTGCCGAGAGCTGCGGGTATCGCGGAACACGGTTCGGAAGGTGATCCGGTCCGGCGCAACGGAGATGACTTACGAGCGAACCGTCCAACCGCAGCCGAAGATCGGTCCCTGGAAAGGCAAGCTCGACGAGATGCTGGCGGCGAATGCGCGCAAGCCGAAGCGCGAGCGGCTGACCCGCATCCGGATTTTCGAAGAGCTCAGGGCCCTCGGATATGACGGCGGCTACGACGCGGTCCGACGCTATGCGGCTTCGTGGTCGCAGGCGGAGCAGGAAGCGTCAGCCGCCGCCTATGTGCCACTGAGCTTCGATCCGGGTGAAGCCTACCAGTTCGACTGGAGTCACGAGGTCGTTCTGATCGACGGCGTGACCACCACGGTGAAGGTGGCTCACGTCCGGCTTTGTCATAGCCGGATGCTGTTCGTCCGGGCCTACCCGCGAGAGACGCAGGAAATGGTGTTCGATGCCCATGACAAGGCCTTTGCCTTCTTCGGCGGCGCCTGTGCGCGTGGGATCTACGACAACATGAAGACGGCGGTGGACACGATCTTCGTCGGCCGCGACCGCGCGTATAATCGCCGGTTCCAGCAGATGTGCGGACACTACCTTGTCGATCCCGTCGCCTGCACCCCCGCGTCCGGCTGGGAGAAGGGACAAGTAGAGAACCAGGTTGGCGTTGTCCGGCGGCGGTTCTTCGTGCCGCGGCCGCGCTTCAAGAGCTACGCGGAACTCAACGCCTGGCTTCAGGATCGCTGTATTGCCTGGGCCAAGGCCCATCCGCACCAGGAATTGCGTGATCGGACAATCTGGGACGTGTTCCAGGATGAGCGGGCGAGCCTGGTGCCCTACGTCGGCCCTTTCGACGGATTCCATGCCGTGCCGGCCTCGGTGTCCAAGACCTGCCTCGTTAGGTTCGACAAGAACCGCTACTCGGTCGATGGTCGCGCCGTCGGCCGTCCGGTCGAGATCCGCGCCTATGCCGAGCGGGTCGAGGTCTGGCAGGACGGCAAGATCGTCGGCCGGCACGACCGCGCCTTCGGGCGCGACAAGGCCATCTATGACCCGCTGCACTACATCCCGGTGCTGGCCCGCAAGCCCGGCGCCCTTCGAAACGGCGCTCCCTTCAAGGAATGGGAACTGCCGCCGGCGATACGACGCGTCCAGCGTAAGCTGGGGCGCGTGCCGAACGGTGACCGTCAGATGGTCCAGATCCTGAGCATGATCCCAACGGATGGACTGGAAGCCGTCGAGGCTGCCTGCGTCGAGGCCCTGACCGAAGGCGCCCCGGCGGCATCGGTCGTTCTGAACATCCTGGCCCGACATCGCGAGCCACCACCTCCGTTGACCATCGCCACGCCGGACGCGTTGCGCCTGACCTGCGAGCCCGTGGCCGACTGCAAACGCTACGACAGCCTCAGGAGACCCCGCCATGGAAAGATCACAGGTGCTGGACGCGATGGGCCAGTTGAAGCTCTACGGCATGAAGGCCGCCTACGATGAGATCATCGCCACGGCGGTGAAGCGACCGCACGAACCGCAGCAAATCGTGGGCGACCTGCTGAACGCCGAGATCAGCGAGAAACAAGCTCGCTCGATCAAATACCAGATGACCATCGCCAAGCTGCCCTTGGCCAAGGAAGTCGACGAGTTCAGCTTCGAAGACACGCCCGTAAACGAAACGCTGGTGCGCGATCTGGCCTCCGGAGAGTTCCTCGAGCATCAGCGTAACGTCGTCCTCATCGGCGGCACCGGGACCGGCAAATCCCACCTTGCCGTCAGCATCGCCCGGGCCTGCATCCGCCGTGGCAAGCGCGGCCGCTTCTTCAACGTCGTGGACCTGGTGAACAAGCTGGACGCCGAAGCCCGCGCCGACCGACAGGGACGCACTGCGGATCTCCTGTGCCGCCTCGACTTCCTGATCCTCGACGAGTTGGGATATCTGCCGTTCGCCCAGACGGGTGGCCAGCTCCTGTTCCACCTCATCAGTCGCCTTTACGAACGCACCTCGATCATCGTGACGACGAACCTCGACTTCGGCGAATGGCCGACCGTCTTCGGAGACGCGAAGATGACAACGGCGCTCCTCGACCGACTGACCCATCACTGTGACATCGTCGAGACCGGCAACGAGAGCTGGCGCTTCAAGACGCGGGAATGACCGAGACGCCGCTGGCCCGATCCGGTTGCGCTGTATGGAGGCTACACCGCATCGGGCCAGCTACCCGTGCTGACCAAGCGGGGGCATTATTGGGCGCCGAAAGGGGGTCAAAGTTGCGTGCCGATTGACA
>NZ_JAEN01000048.1:0-1790 GCF_000518925.1 Paracoccus sp. J39
CAGGTCCTGGCCCGCGCCATCCACGCCCATATCCACCGCCGGGTGTTCCTCAACGGCAACAAGACCGTCGTCTTCCCGGCGTCTCCGGGAAGCTATTCCAGCGAGAGAATGGGCTGACCGCTTCGTCACGGCCGCTTATTGTCCCTGTCCCTGACGGGCATGGGGCCTCTGCCAGCCGTGCCGGCGCAGCGACTGCTAAGGTCGCTGCGCCGGCATGCGTTTCATTTTCGGATTGAAGGCTGCCCGTCGCCGAAGGGTCGACTCGGGGATCGTGCTACCGCAGGCGGGACTCATCGGATTGATTCGCCCCTCCTGGCCCTCTTGGTTTTTCCCGCCCGCGCAGATCGGGGCTTGCAGTTCTATCGGTGGTCCTTGCTCTTTGCCGGCGCGTAGGCACCGGTCATTATCTGCCCGAAAGATGGCCGCTTCTGCCGGCATTTGTGCAGAAAAATACCCAAAACATTCCTGCTAAGAAAAATAATTGCTTTTTAAGCGATATCCGGGTTGAATGGAATCAACAAGCGAGCGGATGCAAAACCGGTCCGATCAACAACAGGTGGTTCATGGGTCGACGCTCCGTCCGGAGCTTGGCCCCCGCGGATGGGCAGGCTTTCCCCCGTTCATCCGGGCATCGCCAGACGTGCCGCCGGTCAGGCGCTGCGTCTGCCGCAGGATGCCTGCCGCCGGCCGCATGGTCGGGCCGCTTGCAGCCCCTCGCTGCCACAGATGCCATGGTCCGCCCGGGGCGGATCGTGGAACGGATGCCAACGAGGAGGAATTTTCATGACAGCGACCTGGCGTTTTTCGGCTCTGGCGGATCGTCACCGGGCCCTTGGCTCGGCGCTCGAGGACTGGAGCGGGATGGGCACGGCCTGGAGCTACGACAAGGACCAGCTCGAGGAATACATGGCGATCCGCACCAAGGCCGGGGTGATGGACGTCTCGGGGCTGAAGAAGGTGCATGTGATCGGCCCCCATGCCAGCCATGTCATCGACCGCGCCACCACCCGGTCGGTCGAGAAGATCAAGCCCGGCCGTTCGACCTATGCCTGCATGCTGAACGACGGCGGCAAGTTCGTCGACGATTGCGTGATCTACCGGATGGGCCCGCACAGCTTCATGGTGGTGCATGGCGCCGGCCAGGGGCACGAGCAGCTGACCATGGCGGCGCTGGGGCGCAATGTCAGCGTGCTGTTCGACGACGACCTGCACGACATCTCGCTGCAGGGGCCGCTGGCGGTGGACTATCTGGAAAAGCACGTGCCCGGCATCCGGGACGTGGTCTATTTCAGCCATATCCACACCACGCTGTTCGGCAAGCCGGTGACGATCTCGCGCACCGGCTATACGGGCGAGCGCGGCTACGAGATCTTCTGCCGCCGCCAGGACGCGCCCGAGATCTGGGACACGATCGTGGCCGAGGGCGCGGCGATGGGCATCATCCCGACCCGCTTCACCACGCTGGACCTGCTGCGCGCCGAAAGCTACCTGCTGTTCTTCCCCTATGACAATTCCGAGAAATACCCGTTCGAGGACGAGCCCTGCGGCGACACGCTTTGGGAGCTGGGGCTGGATTTCACCGTCTCGCCCGGCAAGACCGGCTTCCGCGGCGCCGAGGAGCATTACCGGCTGCAGGGCAAGGAACGCTTCAAGATCTACGGCGTCAAGCTGGAGGGCACCGAGGCGGCGGTCGAGGGCGCTCCGATCATCCGGGACGGCAAGGAGGTGGGCGTGGTGACCATCGGGTTTTACAGCCCTTTGAACGGGCACAATATCGGCATTGCGCGGAT
>NZ_JAEN01000049.1:0-1465 GCF_000518925.1 Paracoccus sp. J39
TGGTTGCGGGGGCAGGATTTGAACCTGCGGCCTTCAGGTTATGAGCCTGACGAGCTACCGGGCTGCTCTACCCCGCGGCATTTTTTGCGGATCGTTCTGATACGCACTGCTTCGTTCTTGAGAGACGGATCGCTTCTTTTCAGGTCTGGCGGTGACCTACTCTCCCACGTCTTTTGACGCAGTACCATTGGCGCGACGGCACTTAACGGCCGAGTTCGGGATGGGATCGGGTGTTTTGCTCGTGCTTTGGCCACCAGACCGGAAAAGGAGCGATCGGCGTTTTCCGGTTCTTCTGGGAACCTGGAAAGACATTGTCCAAGGATGCTTTTGGAAGAAGGTCTGTCTTCTTCCGGATCAAATCAAGCCAATCGAGCCATTAGTACCGGTCAACTGAACGCATTGCTGCGCTTACATCTCCGGCCTATCGACGTGGTGGTCTTCCACGGCTCTCAAGGGATACCTTGTTTTGAGGGGGGCTTCACGCTTAGATGCCTTCAGCGTTTATCCTGTCCGTTCATAGCTACCCAGCACTGCCGTTGGCACGACAACTGGTCCACCAGTGGAACGTTCACCCCGGTCCTCTCGTACTAGGGGCAACTCCTCTCAAGTATCCTACACCCACGGCAGATAGGGACCGAACTGTCTCACGACGTTCTAAACCCAGCTCACGTACCTCTTTAAATGGCGAACAGCCATACCCTTGGGACCTGCTCCAGCCCCAGGATGAGATGAGCCGACATCGAGGTGCCAAACGATGCCGTCGATATGGACTCTTGGGCATCATCAGCCTGTTATCCCCAGCGTACCTTTTATCCGTTGAGCGATGGCCCTTCCACTCGGGACCACCGGATCACTATGGCCGACTTTCGTCTCTGCTCGACTTGTCAGTCTTGCAGTCAGGCTGGCTTCTGCCATTGCACTCAACGAGCGATTTCCGACCGCTCTGAGCCAACCTTCGCGCGCCTCCGTTACTCTTTGGGAGGCGACCGCCCCAGTCAAACTACCCACCACGCAGGGTCCCGGACCCGGATAACGGGCCGCGGTTAGACATCAAGAGTGCGAAGGGTGGTATCTCAAGGATGGCTCCACGGGAACTGGCGTCCCCGCTTCGATGCCTACCACCTATCCTGCACATCGCAATCCTGATGCCAGTGCGAAGCTATAGTAAAGGTGCATGGGGTCTTTCCGTCTAACCGCGGGAAGTCTGCATCTTCACAGACAATTCAATTTCGCTGAGTCCACATTTGAGACAGCGGGGAAGTCGTTACGCCATTCGTGCAGGTCGGAACTTACCCGACAAGGAATTTCGCTACCTTAGGACCGTTATAGTTACGGCCGCCGTTTACCGGGGCTTCAATTCAAGGCTTGCACCTCTCCTTTTAACCTTCCGGCACCGGGCAGGCGTCAGACCCTATACGTCGCCTTACGGCTTCGCAGAGCCCTGTGTTTTTAGTAAACAGTCGCC
>NZ_JAEN01000050.1:0-1294 GCF_000518925.1 Paracoccus sp. J39
GGAGGCTACACCGCATCGGGCCAGCTACCCGTGCTGACCAAGCGGGGGCATTATTGGGCGCCGAAAGGGGGTCAAAGTTGCGTGCCGATTGACATCCGTGCGCTGATCGCGGGGCTGACGGAACCAGACCGGGACGGCGAGGCGCGCGACGCGATCCGGGGCCTGATCGAGAAGATCGTGGCGACACCGGTGCCGACCAAGGGCAAGCGGATGGCGCTCGATCTGGTGCTTCACGGCGATCTGGCCGGGATTCTGGCGCTGAGCCTGGGTGCGGATCGGTTGAGCGGACAGCAAAAAACCTCCTGCGAACAGGAGGTTGTGCAAAGTGCAGGATTTCTGGTTGCGGGGGCAGGATTTGCGAACTGTTTCGCAATGTCCAAAGCGATCATCCCGCCCTATCTTACAATAGCAGCCTGAAGCCTTGCGCGCAACGCATACTCAACTGCGCGCCCTGCTCCGCCGAACCCAATCCGCCCCGCCATAGCTTACCGCATAGATGAAGACCTCGCGCACGTCATCATCGACTGCGAATACCACGATGCCCTTTCGTCCGGCCGGGATCGCCCGAAGCCCCGGAGAGATCTCATCGCGTCTGCTCCCCTTGTGCGGGGTCAGCGCGAGACTGCGGATCACCTGTTCGATTTCATCAAGCTTGGCCGCAGCATTGGATGCTCCCGCATAGTCAGAGATCCATTCGGCAATCCAGTCGAGGTCGCCGGCTACCGAAGGATGGAAACGAATGCGGTAGGTCACCTCTCACCAGATGCCAGGCGGGCGCGAGCCCGGGCGAATACCTCATCACCATCAACGAAGGCATCGCGTGGCGTCTGCAGCCTGCTTCGGATCTCGTCGGCGAAAACGCCCAACGCGATCTCGCGCTCCTCCTCGTCCTGGATCATCTGCTCCAGCGCAGCCGCGACGAGCGCAGATTGCGAGGCGAAGACACCTGCCCCGACCTTCTCCGTCAGGAAACGGTGATGGCGATCCGTGAAACTCAGCGTGGTTTTAACTGTCATGAAAGCCCCCACAGTATGACTACATCATACCTGAAGCAGCTTCGGACACAATCCTTTTCGACGAGCAGCATACAGCATACAGATGATCAATCTGCATTCATGAGCCGGACCTCCCCGAACACCCCACATGCTTCAATAGCAACTTCACCCCCGAGATTCCTTCACCATTCGCGCCTATGTTTTACTTATCGCAATCGGTGCGCCGGCCATTCTGTCCCCACTGACACCGAAGACCGCAACGGAGATCGCCCTGGCCTGCGCCGCTTCCGACGCACTAA